>CAJCCF010000150.1 GCA_903960845.1 uncultured Verrucomicrobiota bacterium
ATAACCAAAACCATTGCGCTGAAAAAACGTCGTGTCGCCCCCAGGCCCGGTCATGCCGGTGGTGATGCCAAGTTCGCGCAGGCGTTCAGGCAGGCGGGGATGGTTGATGTTTTTGCCGGCCTGCCCGCCCATCCAGAGAATGGACCGGTACTCGGTCCATGGCCTTGGCAGTTGAGCGCGCCCCGTGATGGCGCAGGCGGCAATCGTGATGACGATGAAACAATGGAGGACGGATCTGGTCATGATGGCTGGTTTGAATCTGGGGAAAAGCAGCGAATAGCCCAAGCTGGATGCAGGCCGGAAGTCACTCCCACTGACTGCCCTTGCTGCCGACATAGGCCATGCTGAGTCCGACGACGACATGAGCGAGCAGCACAAAAGCCGCGAGTTCAGGAGAGACCAGGCTTGTTTCCGTCACCTTCTTCACGGCATCGTAAAAAGCCGTGTCGCTCATGCTGCGCAGGCTGCCTGACCAGGCCCAAAATGCGGCAATGAAGGGATTCACCGCGCCCTCGATCCATTCAGGCAGGCTCAGAACCGCGCCGGAAAGCGGGAGCTGAAAACCGACGAGGTAGATGCTCAGAATTGTGGCCTTCTCCGGTGTTCGACACATGCCGCTGATGCCGAGACAGATGCTGGTCATCGCCGCAGAAACGAGCACCAGCAGCACCAGCTTCACGATGAGATCGCCCGGCAATCCGCCCGTGATCATGTCCACAAAAATGCCCATCCAGATGCTCTGCGCCAAAACGAAAACACCGAGAAAAAGCACCTTGCTGATGACATACGCCATGGTGCTCAGTCCTCCCAGTTTTTCGCGTTCCAGGATCAACCGCTCACCCGCGATTTCCCGCGCCGCATTGTTGCTGGCCATGAGGGTGACCAGCACGACCTGCAGCATGATGAGCCCGCTGACGAGCCCGCCGGCATTCAGTTGGTCAATCTGATGCTGCGCCTTCTGCTGCATCTCAAACATGATGTCCGAATCCTGACGCTGGCTGAGTTGCTTCAGCGGCTTGATGCCATCGAGCGCGAAGATGACGACGAGCAGCGGGAATCCAAGCAGCATGGCCAGATGCAGCCACACCTGGCCCTTGTCACGGCGAAAGATCGTCCAGCGCCGGTGCAATAGAGTGAACACCTGACTGATCATGCCTGGCAGTTCTTCCGGCGCGATGGCTTCATGCTCATCCATTGCATGCTCATCCTTTTCATCTGCATGGGAATCAGCCCTGACTGCCGGCTCCTTTTTCTCTAAAAGCATCTGCTCGTAGTGGTCGCGTTTTTTCTGCCAGGATTCATGCCAGCTCTGGGCATCACGCTGAGTGAGGCGCAGATAGACTTCCTCCGGATGTTCGACGGTGAAGTAATGCGTGAGCAGCTTTGGCTGGCCGTGATAAACCAGGCGCCCCTGATACATGACAAGCACGCTGTCAAAGGCCTCCAGGCTGGCGAGACTGTGGGTGACATTGATCACGACCCGGCGCGCATTCTCCCGGGACAGGACGCGCAACAGCTCCGTGATCTCACGTTCGGATTTGGGATCGAGCCCGCTGGTGACCTCGTCACAAAGCAGCAGGCATGGATTGGTGACCAGTTCCAATGCCAGTCCAAGGCGGCGCTTTTGACCGCCTGACAGCACCTTGACGCGGCGATCCGCCAAATCGGTTAGACCGGTGATTTCGAGAACCTTGTCGAGCTTTGGTTCAAAGTCGTCCGTGCCCGGCAACTGCGTGCGCAGGGCCATGCTGTTGGCGATGCATTCCTCCACGGTGAGAAGATCATGCGCCACGCTGAACTGCGGCACATAACCCAGCTCGCCGGGGTGCAAATCTTCGTCTTCTTCCAGATCACGATTTTCCCATTTCAGCACCCCGCTCGTCTGTTCGGAAATGCCCGCAATGACTTTCAGCAATGTCGTCTTGCCGCAGCCGGAGGGTCCCACGATGGCCATCAGATGGCCCTGGGGCACTTGAAAATTGACCTCCCGCAGCAGGTGCAGCGTATCCTCCTCGGATTCCGGAGGGGCATCAATTTCTAGGCAGAGGTTGAGCGCTTCAAGCATCGCGCATCCTAGGCCAGAAGCATGGTGGCGTGGCAAGATTAGATTTCTAAATCCAAATCAGACCCGGCCAAGTTCAGGACAGCGCTGCATCACCTCCTCAAACATCGCGGCAATGTGCCCGGTCATGACATCGAGCATGGGACGGAACCGGGCACGCCGGGCTTCGGCACGCATTTCGGCCAGCGTCATGCCGGTATGCTGGCGGAGTGAGTCGCGGCATTCTCCATGAGTGAGCTGCATGTTGGCGACTTCATCGGCGGCATGCTGTTTGACATAGCGGCGGTTCTCCTGGAGCACGGCGCGAAGTGTCGGTGCAGCCTCGGGTTTCCAGCCATCAGGGAAGAGTTTGGCGAGATGTCCGCGCGGAGCGGCACAGCGCATGTAGTGAAGCTGGATGTCTTCCACCGGCGTGGCGGCAAGATCGGTGAAGACCTGCGGCCAGTCCATGCCCAGCTCGGCGATGCCAACATCGTGAAATGAAATGAGATCCTGGACCGGGCGGTTTTTGGGCGTGTAGCGGCCATCCAGCAACTGCAGTTCGATGCCCGGCTGCTGGCCCTTGATCAGGCTGTCGCTGACAACATGCACGATCCAGCCGAGCGTGTAGGCCAGGGCGCGGTGATCCGTGCCGGTGATGTCGCTGATCACAGCGGCGAAATAGTCCGGCAGGTGATCCCAGGGCACCCGCAATTCTTTCTCCGTCGAGGTCCAACCAAAGACCAGATGCGCCCGGCCATAGAAGCGTGCATGAGCCTGCGCCGCGGTGATCGGCCCGGATGGTGTCGTGAGTTTGAACCGCCTCACCGGCCCGCCTGTGATCGGGCTGCGCTCCAGCGGCACGGTGCCGAAACCAACCTCTTTCCCGGTGTCCACGCACACGGCCTCAGGCATGACCTGGATGTCGCTGCCGAGATAGGCGCCGGCGTGAAAATTGGCGCGTTGTTGCTGAAGCATCGCGGTAAAGGGCAGCCTGCGTCGTGCGGCTTCACGCAGCGCCAGTTCGGCATAGAGAGTGTGACCGACGATGCCGCTCATAAGGCCGGCAAACGGGCTGTATCACAGGTGGTTAGGCACTGCCGGGACATTGGCGCAATCATCTCTCCTGAACGTCCGGCAGCATCACCTCCTTGCCGATGATCCATCGCCGGGGGAACGTACGAATCCATTGGGGTCCCTTCAAAGATTTGAGAGAAATCACCTCCAGTCTCTCATTCTTGGCGTGACAAACGGCAGGTTTTTTGAGAAGACGGCCTTCGCCGGATTTGTCTCCGGCGTTTTCAATATCATCCAACATCCGCGCCATTCAGCAGACACCCATGAAGAAACATCCCCTCCTAACCATCGTTGCTCTGGCCTTTCTGGGCAGCACCGCCGTATTTGCTTCTGACGTCATCGAAGACGCCATGAAGAATTATCATAAAGCTCCCAAGGGCACCGATCCGACCTGTAAAAAAGTCGGCGCCGGCACAGCGACAACGGAAGATCTGGCCAACCTCCTGAAGTCCTATCAAGCCATGTGTGGTGAGGCTCCGCCAAAGGGAGAAAAAGACGCCTGGGTAAAAAAATGCCAGGCCCTCATCGCGGCAATCAAAAAAGTCCAAGCCAAGGACGCCTCCGGCGTTGAGGACTACAAGAAGGCCGTGAACTGCAAAGCCTGCCACACGGACCACAAGCCAGACTGATTCTTCGACAAAGCATTCTCTACTTGAACAGGCGGGAGGTGCCAGCTAGGTGTCTCCCGCTTCTTTTTTGCACATGTCACGCCTGTCACAGACCTTTGTTGTCGCGGCCCTGGTGGTTTCCATTGGGCTGCACTGGGCTGTGCTGCAATCCGCGGCATGGGTAGGCATGGCGGTCGCTTATACCGTGGAGAAGGGTTCCCTGTCCGAAGGTTTGAGCGACACGTTTGACGGTGATCATCCCTGCCCGCTTTGCAAGGCGGTGAAGCAGGGCCAGGACGCTGAAACGAAGACTCAGGATGATCAGGCGCCGACATCGAAGATTAAAGAAGTGAAGCTCACCCTCGCCCTTGTCTCGGTGCCCAAATTTGTTTTTTCCCCCTCCGTTCCGCAGTGCTGGATCACGACATCCAGCCGGCTCATGACACGGCAGGAGCCACCGGTGACACCACCGCCCGAGCGACTTGAGCGCATCTAGCAAGTGCCGCTTTTCAGGAGCTGACTCAGATCGCACAGCCGTTTGCTGCGGATGCTTCATGCGCTCACGACATGTGTGATACGGATTTCCTCCGTGCTGTTTCCGCCTGCTGAAGGCAAAGCATGATTAGATGCTCCCATGCCTTTCCCGGCGTTCCGGGGAGGCGGCGTCAGCTAACGTTCGAATCCCCGCCGGGCGCTCCCGTTCAGCCATTATCTGAGCGGGAGAGACATCTCTCCTCAAAAGACATGACTGCGCTGTGCCCGGAATACAGAGCCGGGTGACTTCATCCTGAACCCAATTTTCAAATTCAATCATGTTTCACCGCGTTTCACTTCCCGCTTTGTTTTCAACTCCTCCACCCATGGTTCAGGAGATGCTTATTTCTGGTGTCGCCACCTTTTTGGCCATGGGCGTAGCACCCTCATGCCTAACCAGATGATCCTCTGACTCCCTCTCTGAAACCCGCCACCCTCTGACTTGATGAGATCGCTCATATATTTGCTTTTTCTGACCTGCACCGCTTCCGCCGCTTACCAGCACTTTGAAGCCCGGCAGGTGCACCCTCTGGCGATGACGCCGGATGGCACGCGGCTCGTCGCTCTCGATTCCTCGAATGCCCGCGTCACGGTCTTCGATCTCACCAGCGGAACACCCGTGCGCCTCAGTCAGATCCCGGTCGGGCTGGAGCCAGCCAGCATTCGTGCGCGAACCAATGATGAGTTTTGGATTGTCAACGAAGCAGGTGACAGCGTTTCCATCCTCAGCCTGGGCGCCGGGGTGGTGGTGGAAACACTGCGCGTGGGTGATGAACCCACGGATGTCGTTTTCGCCGCTGGAAAGGCCTATGTCGCCTGTGCACGGGCAGGGCAGATTCGCGTCTTTGATGCAGGCACACGAGCCGCGTCAGGCTCGATCAATCTCACAGGCGCGTATCCACATGCTTTGGCGGTGAATGCGGATGGCTCGCGGGTTTACGCGGCCTTCCTTAACTCTGGCAACCACACCACGGTGTTGAAAAGGAGCGCGGCCCCACCGCAGCCTGATCCCACCAACACCGCGCTGCCACCAGCACCTGGCACGGCGCTCATCGTCGCGGCAAACGACCCGCGCGTGAGCAACACCATTCTCGATAACGACGTGGCGGAGATCAACACGCTGACGGACACCGTCGCGCGCTACGTCAGCGATGTCGGCACGAATCTCTTCGATCTCGTTGCACGTCCGGGCAGTGATCAGGTCTGGGTTGCGAATACCGAGGCTCTGAATCTCACACGCTTTGAGCCCAACCTGCGCGGGCACTTTGCGGACAGTCGTTTGTCGATCATCACCCCCTCGCTGGTCACCCGGGTGGATCTGAATCCTGGCATTGATTACAATATCCTGCCGAATCCCGGGGCGCGAGCCACAGCGCTGGCGCAGCCGACGAGCCTTGTCTTTTCCGCCGCAGGCAGCCATGCCTGGGTGGCGGCTTTTGCTTCGGATCGGATCGCGAGGATCGACCCGGATACGGGCGAAGTTACCGCACGTGTCGATATCCGCACCGGCACGGATTCCGATGCGTCCTCCATGCGCGGGCCGCGTGGGCTTGTGCTCGATGAAGCGCGCGGGCAGCTCTACACGCTGAACAAATTTTCAAGCAGCATCAGCGTCATTGACACAAGCACGCTCGCCATCAGCGGAGAGCTGGCGCTGAGCGCTTACGATCCCATGCCGCGCGCTGTCCGGGAGGGCCGCGGTTATCTCTTCGACGCACGTCTTTCCGGCAATGGCACCATGTCCTGCGGCATCTGCCACATCGATGCGGACAATGACGGCCTGGCCTGGGATCTCGGCGATCCCGGCGGCGAGATGCTCACGGTGCTTGGCGCGAACCTCAGCGTTCACGACACCACACCGCGCCCGCGCGTGCTGCATCCGATGAAGGGACCCATGGTCACCCAGACGCTGCGTGGGATGCAGAATGGCGCACCCTTCCACTGGCGGGGCGACAAGCCTGCGCTGCAAAGTTTCAATCCAACCTTTGCCAACCTCATGGGCAACACCCAGATAGCGGCTGATGACATGGATGATCTCGCGGATTACCTGAAGTCGATCGTTCATCACTCGAATCCGAACCGCAATTACGACCGCTCGCTTCCAACCAGTTTTGGCCCGGGCAATCCGGTCACGGGACGTGACCTCTTCAACAATCACAGCAAGTCCCACTGCAGCACCTGCCATTTGCTGCCTGAAGGCACGGACCACAACATCGACCTGCCCCAGGAATCAGGACTCAGCCAACCGGTGAAGACACCACCGCTGCGCACCACGTATCAGCGCATGCTCCTCGACTCGCGCGCCGGAGCGACTTCCATCAGCGGGTTCGGAATGCTGCATGATGGAACGGGCGGAACGTCGCTGCTGCCGACGGTGCATCCGTATGTGCTCTCGAACCTGGAGACTCTGAAGGAATTCGCCGACATCACAGCGTTTATACAATGCTTCGACACCGGCACGGCGCGCACGGTTGGCTACAGCTGCACGGTTACGGCGGCGAATCGTGCGGAAGCGGCGGTGATTGCCGATCTGGCGCTGCTGGAGGCGCGTGCAGCCACTTCGGCGGGAGATTGTGATCTTGTCGTGCGTGGTGTCATCGGCGGCAGCGCGCGACTGTTGCGTTGGAATGGCACAGCTTATCAAAGCGACAGCACCGCTGGCGGCAAGATGACGCGCGCGGTTCTGCTGGCAGCCTTGAGCGGCGGTGATGTCATCACCTTCACCGGTGTCTTGCCAGGCACTGGAGCACGCTTCGGCGGCGATGAAGATGAAGACGGCGTCTTGAATGGAGACGACCCGAATCCAGGCATTGTCGACGGGCCGCCCAGGATCACGGAACAGCCGCAAAGCCTCGCCGTGACCCCCGGCACACCCGCAACTTTTTCAATCGTCGCCGAGGGCATCGGTGTCAGTTATCAGTGGAAACGCGGAACGACCAACGTGGGTGTGAATTCGCCGACTTACACGATCCCGGTAACACTCCCCGGCGACACCGGCAACTACAGCGTCGTCTTGAGCAACTCTTACGGCAGCCGCACCAGTAATGTTGTCACACTGAATGTTGTGCCAGCGCCAGTGATCGTCGTGCAACCGCTCGGCAAGACGGCGAATGAAGGTGCCAACGTCAGCTTCAGTGTGACGGCCACCGGTGCGAATCTGAGCTACCGCTGGAAGCGCGGCAGCACGGACATCGGCGGTGCGGACAAAGCCATCCTCACACTCGGTGGAGTCGGCGCGCAGGACGCGGGCACCTACAGCGTCGTCGTCTCAAATGGTGCCACAAGCGTGACCAGCAATGCCGTGGCGCTTGCGGTCAATCTCCGGCCCGTGATCAATGACCTGAATCTGCCTGATGCCATCATCGGCCAGAACTACTCCTGGCAGCTCGGCGCGGCGAATGGTCCGACGAGATTCAGCATCACCGGCCTGCCTGCAGGCCTAACATACAGTGCCGTCACTGGATTGATCACCGGCAGGCCGACGGTGGCAAAGAGCTTCAGCGTCAAGGCCAGCGCCGCGAATGCTGCCGGCACCGGCCCGGCCAGGGAGGAGGTCATGGTGGTGGAGCCCTATCCAACAAGCGCCCTGGGCACCTATCAGGGCATCGTCCCCCGTCACGCCGAGGTGACGCTGAACAACCAACTCGGCGGACGTCTCACGCTCACAACGACGAATCTTGGCGCCTTCAGCGGCACACTTCTGCTCGGCACAGTGAGCCATCCGCTGAAGGGGGTGCTCACCATGCTGCCTGGTGCTGATCCCACCGGCAGCGTCAGCATCACGCGGAAAAATCAGGCCACGCTGACTCTCAGCTTCACCCTGCTGCGCGGCAGTCGCGGTCTCACCGCGACACTTACGGACGGCGCCAATCCTCTCGCCATCACCGCTGCGCTGCCAGCGGCTTCATTCACGTCGTATGTCGGAAACTACACCTTTGCCATGAAGCTTGAGGCTGGTGATTTGAGCAGCGATGCGAATCCCAAAGGCCATAGCATTGGCGCTTTCAAAGTCGCTGCGAATGGCGCGGTCAGCGGCGTGATCAAACTTGCCGATGCTTGGGCGGCAATCACGCTTTCCGGCATTGTGGGGCAGAGTGGTGACGTGCCTGTCTTCACATTGCTTTATCTGAATACTGGCTCCCTGCTCGGCACGTTGAACATCGGCGCGGGCGGCGTGCTGGATGCCTCGAGCCTGAGCTGGTTCAAGCGCACGCAGATTGCGAACACGCGCAGCTACAAGGCGGGCTTCGGACCGCTGGCGCTGACGACCATAGGCAGGCCGTATGTCATCCCGCAGCTCAATGGCATCGCCCTTGGCCTGACGGGAGGCGCGGGCAATGCAATGCTTCTTTTCAGCGAAGGCGGAGCGCCGAGTCCCGCGACACGGCTCGACTGGGCCGCATTTGAGATTCAGAAAGGCAGCCCGGCAAAGATCCTGCCACCGGCGAGCAATCCAGGCCTGGTCAAACTCACGGTGACTCCTGGAAGCGGCACCACTTTCACGGCTGGCACGACGGGTGGAATCACCGGCAGCTTCACGCTGAAGGACAGTGACACCAGTATCACGCCTAACAAAGACCTCATCCGCAGCGCCACCTTCACCGGCATGATCGTCGATGATGGCACCGGCCAGAAAGGCTACGGCTTTTACAACCTGGCTGAGATGCCCACGGCTGTGCCGAAGACCACGGCGATCACCACGAGGCTGCTGTCAGGCGGCGTCGAACTCAGGAGGACAACGCTGTGATGACGAATCATCCACAAGTCACGCGAAGCGTCCTGGCGTGCGGCGACTGTGACGCCGCTTTCGCAGGACGATTGAGCTTCACTGGCGTCAACACGCCGTCGAAAGCGGTGGCGTCAACCCTTCGGGGTTTTGCCACCACACTCCAGGACGCTGCCGAGCCTTTCCCGCCCACCCCTTTCACTAGATGAACCCCAAATCCACAAGACAACGACACCCATGAAACTCAAATATCTAAACTCGTTCGTCACAGCGGCACTGCTGCTCGTCAGCGGCACGGCCTCGGCGCATATCAGTTACTCCGGGCGTGACTTCGGCACCGTCGTGCCAAACGCCGCACCCGTGACTATCGCTAATCAGACCGTCACCAGCAATTATGGCTGGGCTGATGCCACCGACGCTGACAATGGAGACAGCCACAAGGTCCGCTATTACCGCTTCAATCTGGCGGCACCGGCCTATGTCACCATCTCCTTCAGCGGCTCCACCAATGGCGGTGCGCGGGACGGATCCATCAAGCCCGGTTTCTCCATCTACCAGGGACTGGCCCATGTGGCACCGCTCACGACCGCCCCTGGCAGCCCTGACTACGACACGTCTGCCATCTCCATGGCTTACCGCGCCACTCTTGGTTATCCGGTGGAAGGCTGCTACCATGCGCTGAAGGACTGGCGCATCGGCGGTGAAAACCAGACCGGGCCGACCTTCGACTTTGATGCGGCGGACGGCCTGAGCACTTTTGTGTTCAAAGGCTATGCCGCTGATGGAGACTCCAGTCTCTTCGGCGTCATTCCAGGTGTCACTGGCGATGGCAATGTTGACGGCACGGTCACGAAGTCGTTCCTCCTGCCAGCGGGAAACTACACCATCACGGCCGGTGGCGTGAACTATGCCGGACAGTTCCCCGTTCCAGACGCGACATCCTATGGTCTGACCGGCACGATCTCAGCCTCAGCCTTCACCTATGCGGCGGGCGATCCGGCGGATGGCGGCATTGGCTATCAGCATCAGGTCACGCTCGGAAACAACAGCACTGGTAGTTTTACCAGCCACGTCGGTGCCTGGAGCTGGGAGGATAAAAGCCTGTTTGGCGGTTCGGGTCAGGGTGCCGATCCGGTGGGTTGGACCCACACTTCAAACTGGGTGGCCATGCGGCTGGAAAAGGACACGGTCCTGACGGTCACGATGGCGCGTGATGCCAGCGTGCCGTGGGTCGCAGCGCCTGTCGAACTCAGCGGGTTTGCGGATACCAGCGCCATGTTTCCTTCCCTGACGCTGTTTCGCGACTGGGACAATGATGGTGACGATTTGGACACCTACAAGAACCGCGGCAACATCGACTGGGCGGAAGATCTTCAATATGTGGACCATGTCGACAATTCCACGGAGACAAGCATCGTCCGCACCTGGTACCTTCCCGCCGGTGATTACACCTTCGCGCTCGGCAGCAACGCGCCCGCGACAAACACGAACCGCCAAGGCTTCAGCATCGCCTTCAGCACGAAGTCTTCCGGAGTGGCCGACCCTGTTCCGAACTATTACCTGTCTCCCGATCAGGGTGATGGAGGTGGGATTGGTTATGATTACACCGTCATCGCCGGAGCGGGTGAGAGTGGCAGTTTCAGCCGCCATGTCGGCGCCTGGAGCTGGGAGGACAATTCCCTCTTTGCCCCCGGCCAGCCGCCGGTGGGCTGGACACACACGAGCGACTGGATGGCGCTGAAGCTTCAGGAAGATGTCTTCTTTTCCCTCACGATGGAGCGGGACGCCACCGTGCCTTGGATTGATCCCGCCAATGCAAGCGGGCTGGCCGACACCTCGTCCCTGTTCCCAAGCTTCACCTTGTATCGCGGCTGGGACAATGATGGCAGTGACGATCACACCTTCAACAATCGCGGCAATATCCTCTGGGCGGAAGACGTCCGTTATCTCGATCATGTGGACAACTCCACTGCGGACAAGGTCACTAGGACCTGGCGCCTGCCGGCAGGTGAATACAGTCTCGCGCTCGGCAGCAATGCTCCGGCAAACAATCTGCTGCGTCAGGGCTATAAGGTCACTTACAGCACTCAGTCTGCGGGCAGGGTGATGAATGGTGACCCGGCCGCGGGCGGCATCGGCTACTCGCACGTCATCAGCGTCGGTCGTGGTGATGCCGGGAGCTTGTCCAACCATGCCGGAGCCTGGAGCTGGGAAGACAACAGCCTCTTCAATGCTGCTGCCGGCGAACCAGCCGTGGGCTGGACACACACCAGCCGCTGGGTGGCGGTGCATGTCAAAGATCACCTCACGCTGAACATCACCATGGCTCGTGATGCCACGGTGCCGTGGCTGGATGCCGGCAACGCAAGCGGTCTTGCTGACACCGCCAGCATGTTTCCCAGCTTCACGCTCTGGCGCGGCTGGGACAACGATGGGGGCGATTTACACAC
>CAJCCF010000151.1 GCA_903960845.1 uncultured Verrucomicrobiota bacterium
CCGACGGGTGCTTCCAATCCACACCGCCTGGCTACAGGCCAGTTTTCAGCTTCCCCCAATCGCCAGATCGTTCTCGCCAGTGGCCAGCCGATCCCGATGCAGTTGATCACGACGCAATACACCCCTTCTGCGAAGCAGTATGATGTTCTCGTCTCTGCATCGACGGACAAGGATGCCCACGGCTCCCCTGGGGTGAATGGAACCCGCACTTACTTCACCAAAATCGGTGACGTGATTCATTACAAGCTCACCTACGTCAACAACTCCGGCACGGCGCTCACCGGTGCCATCATTGACTGCCTCGTGCCTGCTTCTCTGGAAATCCAACCCAGCAGCAGCAGTGCAGGCTACGCTTTCGATACCAAAACCAAATACATCCGCTGGATCGTGGACATCCCGGCGGGTCAATCAGGCACGAAGCAGTTCGACGTGCGGGTCCTCTCTGGGAAAAGCAACTCCGTCCTGACGAACCTGGCCGGCAGCCTGCGCAGTGGTGCCATCAAGGTTTCCTTCTTCATGCCCTTCGTGACGTTGGAGGAGCCACTCAGGCTGACTTTAACCACCACCAGTGAGAGTGACAGCTTCGTGGGCGCACGCGCCCATGTGGGGGAATTCATCACCTACCGTATAAGGCTCATCAACGATGCGACCAGTCCGCTCACAGGCGTGAAGCTCAGCATGGGCATCCCACTCAACACCATTCTGGACGGTGCCACCTCACCACCGCTGCCAGTGCGTAATCCTGCGGCGCCACCCCACACCTCCCTGACTTGGACAAACCTCACCCTGCAACCCAATGTGGCGATGTTCCTTGAAGTCCGCGTCCAGGTGAAACCCACCGTTCCAGATCTCACCGTCATCACCAATGGCACCGTCACCGCCACCAGGTCTGATGCGCAGACGGTGGTCCCGCCAAAAGCACTCACGATCATCCAGCCAGCACTGGAGATAACGCTCACGTCAAACAAGAACATCGTGCAGCCAGGCGAGATCATCCGCTACACATTCAACGCAAAGAACTGGCTCAAAAGTTCCATCACCAACGCGAGGGTCGTTGATCAATTACCCATCGGCACCGCCTTGTTCACCGCTGCCGCAAACGACAACTTCGGTGCTCCGTCCAGTATCGGCAACTTCACCTACACAAGCGGCTCATGGACTGCCGCACAGCTCACGAGCAACACGCTGCCAGCGTATGATCGCACCAGTAACATCATGACCTGGGCGCTCGGCACCTTGCCCGCCGGGGCGCAGCGGAACATCGAGTTCGATGTCATCGTGAAGCAAGACATCCCCACCTTTGCCAACATCAACGGCATCAGCACCACGCTGGAAGTGCAGAACAAGACCTTCAACTTCGTCGGCACCTCATCGTCGAACGTGCGTCTCTTTGCCGCCAAGCCCCTGGGTGCAGCCGCCGCATCTTCAGCTACAGCGGCGAGCGCTCTTCTGCTCTCCAATCTATTCCCGCCGCGCCGTGCTCTGCTCAGTGATCCGCCGCTCACCCCACCGCAGCTTTCATTGCATAAGAGCATCGCGGCTGATGGCGGATTCATCACGATCGCTGGCGAAGGCATCGCCACTGTTGTCAACGACAGCGCGGTATCGACCGATGGCTTTGTCGATTACATCCTGGAGTTTAAGAACGAAAAAGTGAAGGTCAGTGACCCAACGCCTGGACCAGGAATTGGCGTCGTCATCCGCGACTATCTGCCGCCAGGCATGAACTTCACGGGCTTCGTGGACCGCAATGGCGTGCGGGTGACGAGCTTCACCGGTTACAGCTTTTACACGGCCACACTCACGCCGATGCCCGTGATCGGAGCCGAGGGTTTCACAGATGCCAATGGCAACGGCTTCTACGACACGAGCGAATATTATATCGATGCCAACGGCATCAAAAAAATACGTCCAGCCGAAGTCTATAACGACGCGAACAAAAACAATAAATACGACGGTCCCATCGCCGCACTCGTGCGCAGCATCGACTTCCCCGTGGGCGATCTCAGTGGCGGTGCCTCTGGCAACTTCAA
>CAJCCF010000152.1 GCA_903960845.1 uncultured Verrucomicrobiota bacterium
AGGGGATGGATGAACGGTGCCTGCTCACTGCGATTCGCTTGCAGTTGATCGGGCGGGAAGTTTTGCCAGCACGGCTTCCACCGCCTGATCCAGTGTCAGATGGCTGTTGTCGATGACGGTGGCTCCTTCGGGAATGACGAGAGGGGAGGTCTTGCGCGTGCTGTCGAGTCGGTCGCGCTCGGCCACCTGATCGGTGTGACCCTGAGCCCGGCGGCGGCTGGCGCGGACTTCCTCGCTGGCGTCGATGTAAAACTTTAGCGGGCTGTCTGGAAACACGACGCTGCCGATGTCACGACCTTCCATGACAAGCGGTCCGAGGCTGGCGAGCGCGCGCTGATCGGCCACGAGCCGGGCCCTGACCTCGGGCACTCGGGCAAGAAGTGAGACACCGCGGTTCACCGGGTCGCTGTTGAGATCATCCTGAGTGAGCGCGCGTCCACAGATGGAGACCTGGGTCTGACCATCGACGACCGGCGAATCGATCACGATTCCCTCGGCGGCGCGCTTCACGGCTTCGCCATCGTTGGGATCCACGCCCGTCTGGATCACGGCCCAGGTCATGGCCCGGTACATGTTGCCGGTGTTCACATAAATCGCTCCGAGGCGTTGTGCGACGAGGCGTGCGATGCTGCTTTTACCTGATGCGGCAGGTCCGTCGATGGTGATGACTGAATGCTGTTGGGACATGGGCTTTCAGCCTTTGGTTGATCTCAGCCGGTCAGCGACTGGACGGGACACTCGTGACAATACCTGGATCGGCGCCGCGCCTGAGTCGCCCTTGATGAAGAGGTTCAGGTCGCGCTCAAAGCTCGGGTAGCTGGTGCTGATGCATTCGGAGCCCTCGACGATCGTTTCACCTTCGGCAAACAATCCGGCGACGGCAAAGGCCATGGCGATGCGGTGATCGTGGTAGGTGCTGATGGTGGCTCCGTGCAGTTTGCTGCCGCCAATGATCTCCATGCCGTCATCGTACTCGATGACTTCCACGCCCATGCGGCGCAGGTTTTCCGCGACGGCGGCGATGCGGTCGGTCTCCTTCACCCGGAGTTCCTGAGCGTCTTTGATCAGGGTGTTGCCACGGGCCAGGGCGGCCGCCACGGCGAGGATGGGCAGTTCGTCGATGACGTTTGGAATCTCGGCTCCGCCGATGACGGTGCCGTTGAGCTCGCTGCCTTTGACGATGATGTTGCCGCGCGGTTCACCATCGCCCGAAGATTCGGAGTGAGTGATGTGGGCGCCCATGCGCAGCAGCACATTGATCACTCCCGTGCGGGTCGGATTGAGGCCGACGTTTTTCAGCGTGATTTGCTCTCCGGGACTGGCCGCCGCGGCGACCATCCAGAAGGCCGCGCTGGAGATGTCACCGGGCACGATGATGTCTTTGGCTCTCGGTGCCTGGCCCCCGTAAACGGAGACGGCATTGCCATCGCGCACCCATTTCACTCCGAAGTGGGACATGATGCGCTCGGTGTGATTGCGCGTGGCGACGGGTTCGATCACGGTGGTCTTGCCTGGAGCAAACATGCCGGCGAGCAGGATGGCGCTCTTCACTTGAGCACTCGCCACCGGCAGCGTGTAGGTGATGGCTTTCAGCGGGCCGCCGGTGATTTTCAGAGGTGCGCAGATTTTTTCGCCCTGGCCTTCGACCCTGGCGCCCATCAGGCTGAGCGGATCAGCCACGCGTTTCATCGGGCGCTTTGAGAGGGAGGCATCACCAAACATCTCGGTGGTGAAATCCTGGCCTGCGAGAATGCCTGAAAGCAGACGGATCGTGGTGCCGGAATTGCCGCAGTCGATGGGAGCCGTCGGGGCCTTGAGCTTCGGGCCGGTGCCGGTGATGGCAAATTTCACAAGGCCCACGCCTTCGAGTTCTTCGAGCGGCTCCACGATGGCGCCCATGGCCTCCATGGCTTTGACGGAGCAGAGACAATCCTCACTGGGCAGGAAGCCCTCGATGATGGTGGTGCCATTGGCCATGCCCGCAAACATGGCGGCGCGATGGCTGATGCTTTTGTCTCCGGGGACGGAGATTTCAGCGGGGAAGGACTTGAGCTTTCGGACTTTCAGTGTGGCCATATCAAATGCTGGCCGCCGGGACGGTGTCGCGCAAGGCTTTGGCCTCGGCGAGGAATCGGCGGAGTGCTTCTTCGTCCGGCATGTCGAGGATTTCAAGAAGCTCTGTCAAAGTGGCCGCAGCTTCGCGCAATTGGGCGGTCAGGGCCGCCCGGTTTCCCAGGGCGATCCCTGTCCACAATCCGGGGTCACCGCTGGCAACACGCGTGGTGTCGCGGAAACCTCCGGCGATGCAGGTGATGGCCGATGGATCGGTGCGCAGGGCGGCCAAAGTTGTGATCGCCGCCATCATGTGCGGCAGGTGGGAAATGCGGGCGACCTTCACGTCATGCTCTTCGGGTGTCATTTCCAAAACGCGACAGCCCAGCGATTCCCAGAAATCACGAAGGCGCGCGCTATCCACGCCGGGGCGCGGTGTGAGCAGGCAGGCGGCTTTTTCAAAGAGATTGGCGCGGGCCACCTCGATGCCGGTTTTCTCCGAGCCCGCCATGGGATGGCTGCCGATAAAACGGGATCCCAAAAGAGGCTCCATTTCACTCACCACCTTGCCTTTGACGCTGCCGACATCTGTGATCAGACAATCATCCGCCAATTCTGACAAGGCGATCTGCCGGGCCAGCGCAGCCATGGTTTCCACCGGCGTACACAGGATGATCAGCGAGGCACCAACGGCCGCCGCCGAAGCGTCGGTGAAAAATTCGGCGTCGATGCCGCGGGCGCGGATGCCGGTCTCGGCCTCGGGGCGCCGGGCCCACAGACGCAGTTTCACACCGGGGAAACGCTGCTGGATCGCTAGGGCCAGCGATCCGCCGAGCAGGCCGGGGCCGTAGATGGTGATGAGACGCTCTGGGGGCATGAGGGCGTGATTGGTAGCGGGGAGGGCAGGGGATGCAAC
>CAJCCF010000153.1 GCA_903960845.1 uncultured Verrucomicrobiota bacterium
GAAGAGGAAAAGGCCCAGTTGAAGGCGAATCACGAGAAAGCGCTCAACGATGGTCCCTACATGTATGCCATCGTGCGGCCAGGTAAAAAGGACGGGGACGTGACGCAAAGCCTCATTCGCAGCTTTGTTCGTTCATTGCTCGCCAGCCTGCTGATCGGGGCATTGATGACACCTCTTGTCATCAGCTATGCGGGCCGGGTCAGCTTTGCGGCGGCTCTGGGTGCCTTTGCCGGTCTGGCGGTGGATGTGCAGCAGTGGATCTGGTTTGAGCTGCCGACACGCGATCTCATCGTAAACATGGCCGACCATTTCATCGAGTGGTCCCTTGCCGGTGTGGTGCTGGGTCTGTTTTTGGGGAAAGACCCCACCGTGCGGGACAGGCACTGATCAGCGGCTCTTTTGCAGAACAAGGACAAACACGAGCTGCCCCTCACGCCATTTCGGTCCGCCGATGAAGAGCGGGCTGTTGGCTTTGAGCACGGCATCGGTTTTGACGAGCACCTGCTGATCGCGCCAAAATTGGAGGTGCAAATTCATGCCACCGTCTTTGGCCGGGCCTTTGGAATCGACTTTCAGAAAGAGATCCTTGGTGGGCACCACCCAGGATTCATACTCGCGAAAAACATCCTGAAGATGCTGGCCGAGGATTTCGAAGTGCTGATAGGGAAAGACCTTGCCCAATCGCTCAGGAATGTCAGCAAAGTCAGCGGGAGCCTGATGGTCCGTGCCAGCGGAGCTCTTCGCATCATTCGTCGCATACACCAGGGCGCCCCAGACCTTGCCATCCGTTGCAGGCTTGACCGCCGGCTCAGAAGGTTGTGGGGAGGGTGAAACGGGCTGCTGGCCACTCGCCAAATTCAGTGAGCCTGCCAGAAGCGCGATAAGGAGGGTCAGTTTCATCCGCGTGGAGTCGCTGACAGCAGCCGAGGTTGATTGTGCGCGTCTTTGGACACGACGAGCACGACTTCTCCGCGCTCGCCAAAGAGCGTGGTGGTGGCGACTTCCTGGTCGGTTTCACTTCGCTGAATCTGGTAGCCGACGATCTTCCGGTCAGCAGGCATTGCCTCCACGCCATCGAGCATGAGGACGGTGGCTTGGGCCTCCTTTGAATGGAAGGTGCGCGCCTGGACGGAGGAGTTCGGCACATAAAAGCTGTGGACGACGCTGTCTCCGGCCGCCGGGCCTTTTTGCATGATCATGAAGCCTGCGATGATCACCGCCGCAGCCGCGGTGATCACGGTGGGCAGGCGGAACCAGTCCAGCCATGAAGCGCGGACCTCTGGAATCAGCGGCTCATCCTGAGAGAGCCGGATTTGGATCTGGCTGTTGAAGAAATCCCCATAGGGCACCGGCATTTCAGCAGGTAGATGAGCACGCAGATCGGTGCTCATGCGCTGCATCATCCCGACTTCCGCTTTCAATGCAGGGTCGGCATCCAGGCGTGCGGAGAAACTGACGCGCTCGGCGTCCGTCATCTCGCCGTCCAGCCAGCGGATCAGGTCATGGTCTTCAGATGGCGTTTTCATAAGCGTCTTTGAGCATCTCTTGCAGTTTCTTGCGTGCGTAAAAAAGCCGGCTCATCACGGTGCCGAGTGAGCAGGGGATGGTTTCGGCGATCTCCTCATAGGCCAGGCCTTCCACCTCACGCAGCAGGATCACCTGCATGTGTTCGGGACTGAGTTTTGCGATAGCCTCCCGGATTCGGGTGCCCAGCTCGGCGTTCCTCAGGGCGGTGTCAGGTGCGGGTTCACCACGGGCCACCGCCTCGGCGCCTGCGGCCACGCGGTGTTCGGTGCGTGAGTCATCAAACTCGCCATCACCCTGAATCTTCTTCTTCCTCAGCCAATCGTAAGTGACGTTGTGCGTGATCCGGTAGAGCCAGGTGTAAAAGGCTGAGTCCAGCTTGAAATTCGGCATGGCCCGCCAGGCCTTGATAAAAGCCTCCTGTGAGAGGTCCCAAGCCTCCGTCTCGTTCTGGATCATGTGGTAGGTCATGGCATAAACCTTTCCCCGGTAACGTGACACGAGCACATCGAATGCACGGGTGTCGCCCGCCTGGCAGCGCTTGACCAGGTCGGAATCCGAAACTTCGCCAGGTTCAGGCGCAGTGGAGGCGGGCATGTTTAGGGGATGGCAGAGGCTAGAGACGGGCGCGGAGACCGCGTTATTCACGGCATTTTCACCGCGCAATCCAGTGCCGTCAAAGACTTGCCTGCAGATCCGCAGAATAGGCTGCGTGCCGATCCATCAAAATCCAGACTGAAAAGAGCACCTTTTTAAGAATTTGTGCCGTAAACGTCAGTACCCAAAACTCAAATTCCCTCTAAAGTCTCCTCCCCCATGTCCACCATCCAGACGACCGCCAATGGCCGCCAGTTCCCGAAGTTCGATCTCAGTCGCCTTCTGCACAGCGTTTTTCAGCCCACGCTCGGATGCAAGATTTGCATCCTCATCGACCTGCCCGATCTGACTGAGGCCAAGGGCATGGCCTTCCTCAAGAACCCTGCCCGCGCTGTTCAAGGTCAGGCTTACCGCGCTTTTCATCAGGGCCTGCACAACGGTGTCATGGAAAAGCTCGCCCTCAAAGGCGGCGAAATGTATGCTTACAAGCAGACCACCGGCAGCAACCTCGACCTGCCTGACGAGTGCGTGGACATGGAGGGCAACCCTCTGAGTCTCGAGCGCGATGTGTATCCGAACTACGACATCATCCTCTGCATCTCCACCTTTTCCGCCACCGCTCCATTGACCGCCTTTGCCAAGCAGTACGGCTTCCGTGGAGCCACGTTGCATGGCGTCAATGACGTCATCCTCAACTCCGGCCTCGCCGTCGATTATGAGGAGGTCAGTCGCGATGCTGAAAAACTCCGCCTCGCCATGACCCGTGCCGACAGCATCGAGATTGACTTTGCCCTGGAGACTGGCGAAGTCCTCACGGCCAAGCTCGAGCTCAGCGCCCAGGAAGCCCAAAAGTCCCACGGCCTGTGCCGCGGTACCACGCCGGATGTCGCCAACCTCCCGGCGGGTGAAGTCTATTTTGTCCCCACCGGAGCGGAAGGCCACTTCCCCATGAAGTATGAAGACGGCACGCTCGGCAAACTCACCGTCACCGGCGGCTGCATCGTCAAAAGCGAACTCATCGCCGGCGATCAGGCCACCATCGACGCGCACAATGCCAAACTGCTCGACGATCCCATGACCGGCGTGCTCGGCGAACTCGGTTTTGGCACTCAGGTGCTCCCCGTCTCCGGCGCCGACATTCAGGATGAAAAAGTCCTCGGCACCTGCCACCTCGCCACCGGGCGCGATGACCACCTCGGCGGTCACATCACCCCCGCCCAGTTCAAGCGCCACCAAAACGCCACGCACGACGACATCCTCTTCGCCCCGCACAAAACCCCGAACTTCGACATCAAGCAGGTCAGAATGCATCGCGGCGCGCAAACCGAGATTCTCATCGAGCACTTCCAGCCCTCGAAGTACCTGCTGGATGCGCTGGCGGCGGAGTGAGTTCCCATGTCCCACCAGCCGCTCAACATCCATGCCGGCACGCAGATCGTCACCAAAGTCAGCGTGCATGGCAGCAACAACGCGCTCGTGCATCCGCTCGGAGCGGTAGGGATCGTGACGCGCACGCCTTGTGGCGCTGAGAAGCATTACCTCGTCCGCTTTCCAGATGGCTTTGAGGCTTCGCTGCTCATGGAGGAACTCGAAGTGCTCAAGCACTTCAAAGACCGGCTCGATCCGTCAGGGTCGCAGGACTTCGATCTCGAAGATCATGTCATCTACCGCTGCATCGTCGGCTCCCGTGCTTATGGACTGGAAACAGATGCCTCCGACACCGATCTGCGTGGCATCTACCTCGCTCCGGCGGAGCTGCAGTGGTCGCTTTACGGCGCACCGGAGCAGTTTGAGGACACCGCCACGCAGAGCTGTTACTGGGAGCTGCAAAAGTTCCTCGTCATGGCGCTGAAGGCCAACCCGAACATCCTCGAGTGCCTCTTCTCGCCCCTCGTGGACAAGGTGACGCCCATCGGCCAGCAGCTCCTCGCCATCCGCGACCGCTTTCTGTCCCAGATGATCTTCCAGACCTTCAACGGCTACGCCTTGAGCCAGTTCAAGAAGATCGAGCAAGACCTACGCAACCACGGCGAAGTGCGCTGGAAGCACGCCATGCACCTCCTCCGCCTGCTCATGACCGGCGCCGCCTCCCTCCGCGAAGGCCGCGTCCCCGTTCACGTCGGCCCCCGTCGCGACGAACTCCTCGCCGTCAAACGCGGCGAGCTGAGCTGGGAAAAAGTCGATGCATGGCGGCAGGAACTGCACCGAGACTTTGAGCAGGCGCTGATCGAAACAAAATTGCCTGAGAGGCCGGACTATGAAGCTGCGAATGGTTTGCTGGTGGAAGCCAGACGGTTGAACATTTCAATGTAAACCGACGGCTCATTTATGCTAAATCTGCTTTCCACTTTCGTCGAGACCTACGGGTTAAAGTTCATCATTTTGGGCTACCTCACCATTCTCCTTGGGTTGCCGCTGGCCTTCATTGTCTTGCCGATTTTAGGGCAGAATAGGGCGCTTATTTTCCCATTGGGGCGCGCTGTCACATACTCTATCTTGTTTGGCTGGGCATTCCTTTTTGTGTGGAGGATTCATACCGAGTTCCCCTGGAACCGTGACCAACTCATTGGATTTGAGCGTGAGATGTACGATGGGAATGACGGCAACGGTGAGATGCTATTTTTTGGCTGGCTGTACATGCTAGCAGGAGTATTTCCGGCTGTGCTTATTCGGATGAGCATTGAACATATTCGAACTCGACGGCTGATAGCCAAGCCGACAACAACGACTTCCTCAGTAAAATCCGACATTTCATGATGAACATCTCCCCACTCCTCCACCGCATCACAGCGGCGCAGCCGTATCCGCTGCTGTTTGCGACGATCAGTGGGGCGCATCTGTATGGGTTTCCGTCGCCGGACTCGGACTTTGATTTGCGCGGGGCGCATGTGCTGCCATTGACGAAGGTTTTGGGACTGGAGGTGAGGGATGAGACGGTGGAGGACAGCCGCGTGATCGAGGGGTTGGAGATGGACATCGTCAGCCACGACGTGAAAAAATTCTTCGGGCTGCTGCTGAAGAAGAACGGCTATGTGCTGGAGCAGCTCTATTCGCCGCACATCGTCCAGGCGACGCTGGAGCATGCAGAACTGAAGGAGATCGCGAAGGGCTGCATCACCCGGCACCATTCGCACCACTACTTCGGGTTTTCGGAGACGCAGTGGGAGCTGTTCGCCAAAGAATCGCCCCGTCGGCTGAAGCCGCTGCTGTATGTCTATCGCGTGCTGCTGACGGGCATCTGGCTGATGCGCACGGGCGAGGTTGAGGCGAACCTCGTCACGCTGAACGAAACTTTCCGCCTTCCGTACCTACCCGACCTCATCGCCCGCAAACTCGCCGGCCCAGAGCAGTCCACGCTCGACGATGCTGATCTCGCATTTCACCAGGGCGAATACGAACGCCTGCGTCTGCAACTCCAGGCCGCGCACGATGCCAGCACGCTGCGCGAGATGCCTGACGAGACCACGCGTGCCGCTTTGAATGACCTACTGGTGCGGGTGAGGCTCGGACGCGAAATCTAAAGCGACTTTTAAATTAAGTGACCCAGTTGGGCGTGATATTTAACCGCTGGGATGCCCCCAAATTCGCTCACGTTCATGATAAAACACAAGGCAAAGCCAAGCGAGGCTAACTCATCTGCCGAGGCGAGCGCACCATGCAGCTCAACCCCTATATCACCACGATCCCATGACATCATCTTTGACCAGCACATCATCCAAGTTGCCGTTCTTTGTCACTCGCCTATCGTGGCCTCTATGAGCACGGCAATCGCTCTTCAACCCGTAACTTGGCAACGCATGGCAAAAGGTATCGACGACGTGAGGCAGCGCCTCGAACGCGCGGCGGCAGCTCTGGCAAAACTAGGTGTTCAGTACGCAGTGATCGGAGGCAATGCCGTCGCGGCTTGGGTTTCGCGGGTGGATGAGAGTGCGGTGCGAAATACCCGCGATGTGGACATTCTCCTGCGCCGGGAAGATGCCGAAAAAGCCCGGGAGGCACTGGAGTCAGCAGGCTTTGTACACCGCCGCATAGCCTCGCTCGGCAAGGCGGGCGCGATGGATGTTTTCCTGGATGGACCGGATGCCAAGGTGAGGGATGCCGTGCATGTCCTCTGGGCGGGTGAAAAGCCCGTGCCCGATGCGATCGAGAACACACCCGAACTGAATGAAACCGAATCCGGCGAAGGATTCGCCCTCGTGCCTTTGCAGGATCTCGTGCGCATGAAGCTGATTTCCTTCCGGGACAAAGACCGCATGCATCTTCGCGATCTCCTATCGGTCGGCCTGATCGACGAGAGCTGGCCCGCACGGTTCCCTACCGAAATCGCCACACGACTCCAAGTCATTCTGGATGATCCCGAAGGCTGAGCTGACGTCTCATGACCATCCTCATCTCGCACTCACGCAAGGAGAGAGCCTCCTGAAGATTCCGGCGCGTGAGCGGATTTAACTGAAGGACTTTTCCACTGACGCTACGAAGAGCCAGCGCGTAAAAAATCTCGCGGTGCTTATCGCTCAACTCTGGTAATCAACCCATCCATGTCCTCCAATATCTACTCCAGTAGCGCCTGCTTGATCCTCCTCAGCACGATCTCCGCCCGCGCATGTCCGCTGGTGTGACCCGGCAAGGTGCTGAGGAAGTCGGGATTCAAAGTCATCATGCCAAAGGTGTGTCGCAGAAAGTCGCGCACATCTTCCTCACATTCACCTAGCTCGGCCACACACTCAGGCCGCCCGTCAAAGACGGCGAGTATGTCCTCAATGTCCTGGTGGTAGTAATCCGGCGCGCCGCTGGGCAGGCGGCCTCGGTTAAACCATGCCTCTAGTTTTGTGGCGATCCATGACGGCGTCGATGCACGCCAGACTTCGATCTCGTCGATCTTTTCCAACACGGCATCACGCATCACCGCAGGGAACCATCTGTTGCCCATACCCATCACCTCTGGGCTGGCACAGAGGAAGTCCACCCGCCACTCGCCATAAAACAAAGCGCACTGTGGCTTATCCATCAGGATGTCATCGTGAAAGCCTGCATTCAGCAAATCCTGCCGCAGATATGAGTACTCGCCCGGCGAGGCCACGGAGAAGACCACATCCACATCCTTCGTTGGGCGGGCAGGAGCTGCCGCCGGGTCCGTGATCAGCAGCGGCACCAGTCCACCACCGACAAAGACAAACTTCTTCGGCATTCTCTGCCCATGCTGGGATTTCTCGATGGCGAGGTGGATGGCTTTAAAAGCCCTGCGGCATTCTTGGGCAGAGATTTTCATGAGCGCAGCAGATTCATTTTCAGCCAGTCCTCGCCTAAACGACGCAGGCGGTGATTCGGCGCGCGCAGCAGGTCAAGCGAGGCCAGGGCCTGATGTAGCACTTCGTCCTTCATCGCCGCCTCGGGTGCTGACCGATACAGCGGCTCCACAGCGATACCTCTCACCGTCCCTTCCGCATGAGGCCACACCCACATATCACCCTCTAACACGGCCTGACTTCCTACATTCATTCCTGGTACTGCCGTGCCCGTGGGCACACCACGGGTGATGGCACCCATAGTCAGCGGGCGCACATACTTCAGCCCATGAAATAAAAACTCCTCGACGGCCACACTGGCAGCTCGCCAAGCAAACCCGTCCGTATCCGTCTCTACCCGGATGAAGAGTCCCGACTCTGCCGCACGCCGCACAGCCGCATGAGTTTCGGAGGCGCTCAAACCCGTCCATTGGCTCAAAAGCGGATATGTCACCTTCTCCCGACGCTTTTGGGCGATGAGCAGTCGGAGGGTGATAAGCAAGTCTTGCGGTTTTAGCACGGCTGTGCATCTTTGATTCGCGATTCGCGAATTGCAAATGCTCAATATGAGTCCCGCCACTCTCAAGCCCATCGACCAACACTTCCCCTGGACCCGCTACTGGCAGGTGCAGGACTCAGCGCGTGGGACGGACTCGGAGGAAGATCATGGTGAGGGTAGCTTCCTCTATGCCCATCAGCTATCCCTGCTGCCCGAGGCAGATCTCGAAGTCAGTGCGCCTTACAGAACCCTTTCCCAACTCCTCGAAAAGCCTGCCGCCATCCTGCTAGGCCGTCCCGGCTCGGGTAAATCCACGGAACTCGAACTCGCCCTGCGAGATCAGGCCACTATCGCTGGCAGAATCGTCATCTACTTCGATGCCAAAGAATGCTCGAACGACCCTGCTACCCTTTTTCAACATCCCCGTTGGCAATCGGCGCTAGGTCAGCCCGTACTCCTCGTGCTCGATGGAGCGGATGAACTTCTCATGGAATGCCCGCGCTATGTGAATCAGCTCGCCGCTCGACTCCGCCAAGAGCGGGCAGCGCGTCCAGCCGGGAGCCTGCACATCGTCATTTCCTGCCGCCATGCCGAGTGGCCTGAAGACGTGGCCATCTGGCCTCGTGAAGAATGCGTCATTGCACGTCTCTGCCAGCTCACAGCCACCGCTGCAGAGGACTTTGTCAAAGAGCATCTTGGTGAGCAAGCGTCTGCGTTTTGGACCCAAGTGAATCAGCAAAAAGTCGAGTTCCTGGCCGTCTGGCCTCACAGTCTCGGCGAGTTGGTTCAGGAATTTCATCTCAATGGGGGGCACCTTCCGTCCAGCCTTTTTGAACTCATCCAAAAAGCAGCTCAGCGCCGCTGTGATCCCCATCACAGCGACACAGACTCAGGCCGCCCGGAGCGTCACCCTGACAGGCCCGCTGACATCCCGTGGATGTTCCGAATCGCCGGTCGGTTGGCTGCTTTGAGCTGCTTCTCAGGTCGTCATCAAATCAGCCCCCGAGCTGGCGACACCAGATGCATCAGCGCGACAGATCTACTTATCGAGCCGGAACCTTGGCTGGATCACAGTTCAAAGCTCATCACCGCGTCGGACCTTTCCACCTTGTTTAAGACGGCACTTTTTATGCCGCTATCACAAGGGCGCTTCTGCTTTGCCCACCAGATGTTCCGCGAGTTCATGGCTGCAGCTTGGTTGGCACAGCGCGGAGTCACCGTGCCGCAGCTTGAGACACTGGTTGGCTCACGCACTCTTGATGGCATGTGGCGGCACTACCCACAGCTCGCCCCCATTGCAGCTTGGCTGGCATCGAATCCCGCCCAGACCGATTGGCAGAACTTCCTCATCGAAAACGATCCCGCTGTCCTCCTCCGTGCCGATGCCGCCATACTGCCAGCTGGGCAAAAGAGACGCATCGTGGAAGCTCTGCTCAGCCGCGCCGTCACGGATCAGGCAGTCGATGTCGGCTGGCGGCACCGACACCTCAGAAGTCTCGCCTGCCCTAGCTTGGTGGACATCCTCCGTCCCTACTTACTGAATTTTGCAGGCTCGCACGAGGCTGCTCGCGATCTCGCCATCGACATCGTCACAGAAGCCAACGTCAAAGAAGCCGCCCCCATCCTTTGGGAAGCCATCCGCAAGCCGTACATCAAGCTGCGCTCCGACATCGCCCACGCCCTTTTCTCCATCGCCAAAGACACCTGCGATACCGAATGGCAGGCCGTCCTCGATGGCGAGATACCCCTCGACGAACAAGGTGCGCTACTCGGAGCGGCCCTCATGGCGATGGTGCCCCGCGTGCTCAAAGTCCGAGACATTCTCCGCCACCTGATCCCTCCGCGGGATTTTAATATTTACGGCTACTACACCCAGGCGTGTGCCCTGATGCTCGAAAGAGTCGAAATGGCAGACGTCCGACCCATTGTCCATTTCTCCATTCATCATCAAGCGGCTGGCTATGCCGTTAGAGACTATGATACCGACAAAGAGACCCTGGTTACAAAGGCACTGAAATGGCTATCCGAAGAACTCGATGATCCATCGGCCATGTCACTTCTTGTCGAGTGGTGGGTGACGGCTCTGCGCTACAATCGTTACATTCCCCACTGGGGCGAAAATCGAATCACACCAGCCAAACTGGGTTTCGGCGACATCACACGACGTCGTCTATTTGTGGAGGAGGCTCTCCGGTTTTCCCAGCGTCCCCATCAAGCGGAGGGAGACGTATTTTGGAACTTTTTGAGCGAGTTCATCTGCTTGCCAGAGGATCTATCCTGGCTAGTCGAACGTCTTTTAAAAGGCACTGATCGTGAGCAGCGCATCCTAGCTCACCATGCTAGCGGTGAATACTTCTCTCCTGAACTCACGCCCGAGAGGAGACGCCTTCTACAAGATCTCTATGATCGTTGTGGATATGTCCGCGCTTTATTGCCACACCCCCAAGTTGAGTCCGACATCTTCGGACAGATCGAAGCAGATCGAATGAAGCGGAAGGCAAAAGACGCAGCACAAGCCGAAACGTATGCCAAAAAACGTGAGCAGCAGAGGGAAGACCGAGGAATGCGCATGGAACAGTTCCGCGTGAATGCACAACAGCTCTTCAATGAAGGCGACTGGGGAGCCTGGAACTGGGTCGAAAAAGCCCTTTTCTTTGAGCAGAATCCCAGTGGCGGAGGACTTAAGCTTAAAGACATCAACCTGATTCACGAAAAGAACGAGCCTTGGATGTTTGAAGCAGCTCGTAGGTGGCTGAGACACGAAGCTCCTTTGTTCCCAAGTGGTGATGACAAGA
>CAJCCF010000154.1 GCA_903960845.1 uncultured Verrucomicrobiota bacterium
CCGACGTAGCCGAGCTTTCAGCCGCTGCGTCGGACCCTTGTGATTGTTGGGTTGGGTGTGGATGCTTTTGTGACGGCTCTGGTTCACCTGGCTATTGTTTTCCTTGTGGGTTGGCTTCGACCTTGCCTTCATCTTTGTTTGGCCCTCCCTTGGTCTGGAATCTGTTACATTGTGTAGTTCAGGGCTCAAGCGGGCATGCGCTTTTAAACGCAAGCTATGGTGCTGAATGTCGCACCCGGATGGGTTGGAATTTGGCCCTGGGCCGGCCGGTCTGAACGAAAAAGGAGGCCGTTTTCCGGCCGCTGAATTGGGCCCTCCAGTATCAAACTCCAATAGCGAGGGTCCCCGAAAACGGCCGCTGTTTTATTGTAATTGTCAGGGGCGTACTACATTTTAGGCACAGGCAATGTGGAAATGGAGTAACTACTTGCACAGCAAAGTGCCCGTGACCAAGAAGCCGTTGTGCGTGAACATTGATGAGTCTTCCATCAAACTGGACCAGGATGTGCGGTATGGGCACGTGACCGCATCAGCCAGGAAGCTTGCGAAGGGCAAAATGTTGCGACGCCAGATCCCGAAAGGAATGACACGAACGGCCTATTCTTTGGTGGCTGTGATCTGCGATGATGCAGAAATCCAAAAAAGTCTGCCCCAGTTCATTGTGGTGAACAAAAAGAGTTGCACGGAGGCAGTCTACAAGACAGTGCTGGACATCGCGCCTGCAAACATCAAGCTTTGGCGACGTGACTCGGCGTGGATGAACACCCTGTCAGTTTGCCAAGTGGTTAGAGAGATTTCTAAGGCACTGAAAAAATACCAGAACACGCATCAAGTGATATTGTCTATGGACGCGTGCAAAAGTCACATGAATCGTCTGGTATGGCTGACCGCCGCCCGAATGGGTTTCATGATGTTCGGCATCCCGGCCCTAACCACGGGTTTCCTGCAACCTCTCGACGTCTACGCCTTTGCTCAATTGAAAAACAAGCTTCGACAAGATTCTCAGACCTCTTGCATCGGCATCGGTGTCAGCTATTGCACCTTGGGGATGTCCATGGTGACCTTGATGGATGCTGTGACTCCAGTATTGAACGGAAATTGTTGGCGGACATCCTTTGAGCATCTAGGACTCGCAGGACATCAAGGATCTCTATCCAAAAATCTCCTGAACAGCATGGACCTTACAGACATGCCGATCGTGGCTGCTGGTTTTCCCAGCCTGGCGGATCTGACGCATTGTTTCCCACGGGGCTCTGTGATAGACTTTGATGCCGTCTTCAAAGGAGTCTTGTCAGTTACGACCGTGAAGCGGCTAGTGCGTGCTGCACCGCTTTTGAAGTCTGTCGCACTCTCGTCGGTGGTGCCTGCCAGCAGTGGTGTCGCTAGTGCTGGCCCGAGTCCAGTTGCAAGCACGGCGGCTTCATCCGGTGCAGCCGCTCCGCCACCATGGAGGGAAGTGCCGAGCCGTCTCCGAATGCTGCGGTCGGGCACGATGATCGTCCCGTTGCCGGCAGCACCGCCGCCGCTGCCTCCGCCAGCGGGGCCGCTGCCTCCAGCACCATCGCCGGCAGCACGGCCGAAAGGGCGGAGGACATCCTCGGCAGCATCCGCATGTTGAAGGAACAACAATGTCAGATGAGGGTGGCGCGTAAGGCATTGTCAAAGAAATTGCGGAACCAGTCCAAGCGTGTGTCTAGGATCCGCAAGCGTGCTCGCTTGCTTTCGGATGCAGATTTAGTGGCCCTTTTGAAAATTCGTCACGACAAGCCGTTGCCAGAA
>CAJCCF010000155.1 GCA_903960845.1 uncultured Verrucomicrobiota bacterium
AAATACGTACCAACGCTTTGCCTTGATTCCAATTCCGGCCAAAGAAACCACGAGAGAACCGAAACACCGCACAAGCAAACACGATCAATTCAGCCAGACTGGAAACGCCGGCCCTACTCAATGGGTTGGGATGTACCATCTTTAGAATATCCACCTCTTGAGAGAGAGCAGACCGCGCTGCATGGCCGATCAACAATACACTATCATCTGCTTATCCAGGCAGACCTAAGAGGTTTCAGTCGTCTGAATTGTGTCCGCAATAATCGCGGCTCAATATTTCAAGCCCATTTTCAATCAGGGAAATCACAGGTGCATTTCCCCTGGCTAATTTGACCCCATCTGGAGTGGCCAGATTCAAGGCAACTCCATAAGCCTCCGTGTTTTTAACGGAAATCACGCGCCACGTCCCCTGCCGTGTCCCGCTTGCCACTTTGATTACCATTCCATTACGTATCACCCGGACTGGTCGCCCTCCATGGCGGACTCTCAACGATTCCAATTGTTGTTTGACTTGATGAAATGCAATCACTTTGATTTCAGGATCAAGTGCAACTCCGTAATTTTCCCCGATCACCAGAGCTCCTTTCAATGCTGACAGCTTGCCTTCTCTGAGCCCGACGATTTTACCGGCTCTCTCTTTAGCTTCCTTTTGAATGCGCTTACGCGCTCCAGTTAGAGGATCAACGTCTTTGGGGGCGAATGTGCGTTGACGCAATGTGACCAGATCACCGTCGTTTTTCACCACACGCCATGTGTTCATCTCCAGACGTGCACCACTCATGTCTGCAGGAACATGCTGGACAACGCGCCGCTCTTTCAAGCGCTCAATGATCTGCCGCTTGAAATCGACGGGCAGGTCGCCCACATGCAGCCTCATGTTTCTGCTGGCATCTCCCACTTTCGTGGGAGAAACCAGCTCGAGAATCCCGCTCCATCCATGCTTCTCCTCGAAGTCAACGCACTCACTTGAAGGCACTTTCCTCGTCATCAGTTGCTCCCACAGTTTTCCGGTATCAGGCAGCAGAATACTGGCAAAGGCCATCACGCTGGCATCCAAGGCATGGCGCAAATGAGTGATGTCGCAAATTTCACCTTTCGGTCGCACCTGCATGCTGAGCAATGGCTTACCTTCACCATCCAAAATCACCTGCTTCTGATCATTTTGCGTCGGCATTAACTTCAGGACATCCGGACAAACCTGGGCCAGACAGCCAAGACAATTCCAGAATCTTCCAACACTTCGCGTGATACTTCGGGGAATGGAAACTATGCGTCCTGAGTCCCGCAAATGCGGAAGACATTTCTCCATCTGGAGCATGCAGAGACGGGCCAGATGGGAGCTCACACCAAGATCATAAGGATTGAATTCTTTGTCCTCATAATCCCTGAGGAGCAGTTTCTGCTTGCGGCTCCACATGCGCAACTTGTCATCCAGCGAACCTTGACCGGGTGTGAAGCGTCCCGGTTTCTTTTCTCCCGCCAGTTTGCTAACAAACGTTTCATATGCCTTCAAACTCACAATGGTCAAATCAGGGCGGCCTGGAACTTGTTTGCCCTGCTCCTCTTCAACAAATTTCCATGCCGTCCGGTTTGCTTTCCATTTGTTCACGGCCTCGAAGGTGACAACGAGGGAGTCCAACGAATCGGATGGTTGCAGTGAACGTGGGATGACGTGATCTTTGTCAACACCACCCTGAGCAAGAGTCGCCGCGTCGTATGAGACGGCGGTATAGGGACAAATCCAGCCAAGGTCATCCGCGATGCGCGCCTTCCGGATCAAACCGGCAATAATTGGAATTCTGGTGCCTTCCAGCTCAGACTCCAGCCTGCTGCTGACGTCCCTGAAATTCTTGAGCTTGACGCCCAACTCCTGAGTTACCTCCTTCTTCGTCTTGCCGGAAAATTCCACCAAATCATGCGAAACTTCGAAAACGCAGCGATCAGCCTGCCCGGGATCGCCATCGGCATAATTTTTCACCATGTCCCCGAGAAGACGGAGCATGATTTTGAGACGGTGCCGAACCAAATGGTTGTTTGTAAGTTCATCAATCTCCTTCCGCCACTCACGCTCCCTGCGCTCCACGGTGATCTCAAGCACGCCACCTGCCTCCCTGGGATGTTTCCCCAGCCGAACCTGTTCAACCGCCTGCATCATCACGGCCCGGCCATAAGGCGCGCGTCCGCCGACAATGTTCGGTGCGATGCTTAGCTTCAACCGATCCCCCCAGACCGGCTCTGAATCTCCTTTGCGTTTTTTACGCCTCGTCATTTCCCATGCATCCCTGATTTTTTCTTCCAAATATTCAGGTGCTTCAGGCTGTTCCAAAAGCCACTGCAAGGTGACCCGGCGGCGCTTGTTCCAGCGTCCCGTGATGCGCTTTTGCAATGATTCGGGCAAATCCAGCCATATCGCTTTCATGATGCCATTGGTCCGCACAAAGCGACGCGCCGGATCCAGAACCAGAGCCTCCTCAGCTCCCGGAGTTGTAAGCAATAATTCTACATTGGACGACACTGCACCACTGATATCCATTACAGCTTTTCTGAATTCAGCGGCACTGAAACCGCCATTCAGGCGAGCCAGTTTAGTGAGCTCCGCTCTTTCTTCAATGGTGAGTGATTTCCTCTCCCCGTCCTTGCTGTGACGCACAGTGACATTGGCTATCATCTCGGCCCAGCGGAACTCCAAAAATTCGTGACAATCCTTCAGCGGGCGCTTCTCTCCCGAAACGGGACACTCTCCTGTGATGCGGTTGTTAAAACGCGGAATTGACTGTCCAAATAATAACCCACCGACAAACCGCCCTGGCAGGCATGAATCAAAGCCAAAAT
>CAJCCF010000156.1 GCA_903960845.1 uncultured Verrucomicrobiota bacterium
CACTTCGACAGCTTCAGCGGCTGGAGCCGCGGCAGGTTTGGCTTTGCCAACGATGCCCGCCACAGCGGCCGTATTGACAACACCGGCTGCCTTGACATAACCGGAACCTTTGAGGAAACCATCACGCAAGGTGAAATTCCACTTCACTTCATCCAGGGCACCGGCAACCACCGCAAAAGTGTCACGCACGGCCTGATAAGCTGGATCTTCCGGTGCAGGGGCGGCGGCATCCGCTTTGGGAGCAGCGACCGGGCCAAGCTTTTTACGACCCAGCAAAGCGAGCAGCAATTCTGTCTCGCTGACTCCGCTGTAGAGAGCCTGAATCATCGGCTGAACAATCGAATAGCAGCCATCCGAAGCACGAACATCACCCCAGGATTCAAGGTAATTGGCTGCCGGGATGTGGAGCTTCGCGGCTTTGGCCGTCTCATTTGGCAACATGCCCAGATGCACCAGCGAGATCCCCTTGTCCTTGATGGCCGCAGCCACAGCGGCGGGGGCATCATACAGGAGGTTGGATGGCGTCAGAGAAACCAATGTCTTCACCGATCCGGAAGCAAGAGCTGCCTCAAGTTCAGCAGCATTGCCAAGCGCGACTTCTGTGCCGCCCTGAAGCAGTTCCACAGTCGATCCATAGGCTCCGAGGGCGTTGTTGATCGAAGCGACCAGTGCGTGAACTTCAGCGCCATAACGAGAACCGGCGAGAACGACGGCCTTGCCTTTGTGGTCGATCAGATCGCGGATTGCAGGTTCAAGCCATTCTGTGAGAGTTGCGGGAGCCGTGTCTGCCAGGGCCTTGGCCGAAGTGTCGCCAAGTCCGGCAGCGATGACCGCTGCGGCTGCAGGGATCAGACTGGCAGGCAGAGGCTTGCGGTGGTCAGCCATGCCGCCGGTCACCGTGTAGCGGTTCTCCAGCGAATAAAGACGGTTCATGGTGCCGCCGGGGGCATCCATGCTGCGCTGCTTGGTGAAATGCTTGATCGGCTCACCCGAGACAGGATCGAGGCCGAGGAAATCGCAATCGAGCGTCAGAATGCGGAGAGCCTTGCTGAGGCGCACAAAAGGCTTCACACCGGCACCCAGCACTTCCTTGTTCGCACTCTGCTGGCCTTCATTGCTGATGGCTTCGTAACTGAAAAGTTTGGCCTGCGGATAAGCAGCCTTCACTTCACCCAGCAGGCGGTGCAGGGTCGGTGATGTGGACGAACCAACCACCACGGCAAGAGAAGCTCCGCCGCCCTGCTTGGCTTCGGCAACAACACCTTCAAGCACCTTGTTCGCTACAGCCCAGGAGGCTTTCTTGCCGGCGATCAATGGGTTTTGCGAGCGCTCAGGATCATATATGTCGAGCACCGAAGCCTGCGTGAAGGAATCGAGACCGCCACCGAGGGGGTGCAGTGTGTTGCCGGAAAGATGTGTCGGACGACCTTCATGCGTCGTCACCACCACTGGCACCGCGCCATTTGCGGTCGGCATGGCCGTTGCATACAGCAGTGGCTTGCCCGGGATGATCCACTCCACGTGCTGCGTGTATGGCAGAATGTTTGCGATCGGGCGGCGGCAGGCGGCGAGGCCCATCATGCCGGCGGAGGCACCCATCAGTTTCAGGAAATCGCGGCGGGAATTCTCGCGCTCGACTTCGTTCAGCGTGTCACCAGCAGGGAATTCGACCCCGAGGTTGTTGAGAAATTCCGAGCGCTGCTCCAGTTCAGCCGTGCTGCGCCAAAAGCGTTTGCCGGTCTTGGGCTCCTCGGGGTGCTGCCAAATGCGTTTCATGTCGGGTATAAAAGGGGCGCAGGTTTAGCGATGGCAGGCCGTGCAGGAATCAGGAGGCTGCACCTGCCAATGTTTCTTGAGTTGTGAGCCCACTTCGAGCTGAGTCACCTGCTTGCCATAAGTTGAGCCGGCGAGAGAAAGCAGATCTTCGATGCCCTTGGCCGTCTTGCCTTCAGCAATCACGCCGGCGATCTCGTCAGCCTTCACGCCCTTGCCGAGCAATCCCTGGTAGAAGGCAGCGCGGTCAAGTTGCTCGGGCTTGTAGTTCAGGTTCGTCACCTGATCCAGCGGACGCAGTTTCAGCTCAGGATTGCGATGGCAGTCAAGGCACCAGCCCATGGACTGCGGCTGGTCATGTTTGACCACTTCCATCTCATTGACCTGGCCGTGGCAATTCTGGCAGGAAATCCCGCGGTTCAAGTGAGCGCTGTGATTGAAATACACATAATCAGGCGCTTTATGAACCTTCACCCAATTGATGGGCTTGCCGGTTTCGTTGGCCTTCATCACCAACTCCAGTTTCGGGCTGGCAGATTTGATATTGCCCTTGCCGGCACCATGACAATTGAAGCAGGTCTGGTTGGTCGGCACGTTCGCGTGACTGGAATTCTCCACAAAAGAATGGCAGTAGCGGCAGTCGAGCTGCAGCTGGCCGG
>CAJCCF010000157.1 GCA_903960845.1 uncultured Verrucomicrobiota bacterium
ACATGCGCTCAGCGCTTGCCGTCAGAGCGGTGCTGGTGTGAAAGGTGCTGGCCATGGCGTGTCAAAACTGTCCCGACTGCAGCAGCACCAGCGTGCAGGCCTGCTCGGCGCAGATCCCCACCGCCTGCAGCTTCGCGGCGAGTTCAGCATTCTGCGTGCCGGGGTTAAAGATCACCCGGCGCGGTTTCAGACTCGCCAGCTTGTCCGCCAATCCCGCCGAGATGGCCGGACCCACATACAGCGTCACGGTATCCACGTGACCCTTGATCCCGGACAGATCCGCCACCACCGGCACGCCAGCGATCTCTGCCAGCTTCGGGTGCACCGGCACCACTTCGTGCCCATGAAGTTGCAGGAGCATCTGTGCCTGGTGCGCGTAGCGGTCAGGCTTGTCGCTTGCCCCGACAAGGACGACCCGCTGAGATGTGGGCGGTTTCATGATGGATCGAGATCGTCGTTGTCGAGATGGAAATGATGCAGCAGGCGGTGCGCCATCGGGGTCAGCACGATGCCGGTCACCGAAATGAAAACCAGCCCGCTGAAAAGCGCATACGCACTGGCAAAGAACTTCGCCCCATCATCGGGCAGATCGCCGACGGGCCCCATGCCGCCAAGAATCATCGAGGCGTTCAGCAGTGAGTCCATCCAGGTGAAGCCCGCAATGTGGTGATAGCCCAGCACGCCGATTCCCAGCGCGACGCCGCCCAGCATGGCCGCGCCTAACATAAACTTCAGCACCCGCCACAAAAAGACATGGCGCGGAGCAACGGGATCCTGACGTGACTCGAGCATGAACCAGATGCTGCCAGTCGCAGTCCATTTGCCAAGACAAAAGTCGGCATCACCTTGAGCTGGAAAGTGAATCCGGGAACCGGACACAGCATCAGCCAATCCGGCGAGCGGCACGGACTTGCCGTTTTCAGTTCTGATTGGCCATGAGATGAGGTCAGCCATTCTTCATGTCGCAAAGAAGCAGGAAGAGTTCAGGGATCATTTTTTGACAAAAAGCCAGCCTGTCACGAACCTGTGCCTGATGCTTTTCTGCAATAAATGAAGATCAGAAAACTCAACCTGTCTGAGGAAACAAAGACTCGGCTGTCACGAAATGACACCTGATCCTTTCACGCTCTGACCCTGCTTTGCGAGATTTCAGATTTGATCGACTTGAGGGACGAATACGGAATGGCAATTCGTGGCACCGCTTCGGCTCTGAGGCTCTGGCGATCCAATCTGCCGGGGGCGGTCACGCTTTCTCATGCCAAGCGGCTAGTTTTGAGCTGCTTTTTTCGCGTCGTACTCTTTCCAAAACTGCTCCGCGGTTTGCGCGGGATGATTGGTGACTTCGTCCCGGCGGGAGGAGAGGAAGCGCAGCTTGGGTAGCTTGCGGAGGCGTTCAAGGTTCGCGACTTGGTCGTCGGGCAATTCGATTTCTTCGAGGTCGGGGAGGTCGGCCAGGAAGCCGACATCTTTCAGCGAGCAGCCGCCCAAACGCAGGTCAACCAGCGGCATGCCGCGCAATGGCTCGAAATCCCTCACCTGCGTGCGGGACAGGCCCAAATCCCGCAGAGCCATGCCGCGCAGGACTTCGATGCTGCGCACCTTGAGGCTCATGATGCTCAACTCCTGAAGCGGCATGCCACGCAGGGGCTCAATATCGACCACCCCCGTGCCATAGAGGCTGAGTTGCCGGACAGGCAGGCCGCGCAGCGGTGTGAGGTCCTTGATTGGGGTGTTCACCAAGTCCAGATGGAGCTGATGAGCGGGATCGGCGGTGATCCGCCAGATGGGCACTTCCCGCATCCCCGCGAGGGCTAGCGCGGCGCGGGCCGCTTTGATCTCTGGCAACTCCGGGCCATAAAGGGCGAAGAATTCGCGCCGTGGCAGCCAAGCCTCCTTGGTCTGCCCCCTGTGCCACTCCACCTGTCGAAGCTTGGGCAGGGTGCTGAGGAAAGAGAGGTCGCTGATGGCGTTGGGGAGACTGATCCTCTCAAGGGTTGGGCTGTGAGCGATCGGGGAGAAGTCAGGGACGATGTCACCATCGTTATGCATGAGCAGCTCCTTCAAGGGCAGACCGTGCAGGGGACTGAGGTCGATCAAGGGCAGCAAATTTGCAGCGAGCTTTTCCAGGGGTAGACCGGCCAGTGGTTTCAGGTCCCGCAGATTCTTGTTGAAGCCCAGGCTGAGTTCCTTCAGCGGCATGCCAATCAATGGTGAGAGGTCGGTGACATCGGTGTTGAATATCTCCAGTCTCCGCAGCTTCATGGCGCGCAGCGGGGTGAGATCGGAGACGTGGGTGACGGAGATCGCGAGAACTTCCAACGGCAGTCCAGCCAGGGGCCTCAGATCGGTCACCGAGGTCGAATTCAGCGTCAATTCGACGACGGGAAGGTCCTGCAGCACGTTCAGATCGCCGAGCTGAAGATTGGCCAAATCCACCCGATAGCCGCGGCCGGTGAACTGCACGCGGTCCTTTCTCCATCCTGGCTGCGTCGTGTAGGCGGCCAGTCGCGCGCGGATCGCTGCCTCCGCGGTCTTGCCATCGCGGTTCAGCAGTTTGGCCAGCGGCGCGGCCTCCAGATCGCGGTGCTGGGCGATGAGGGCATCGAGCAGCTTGCCCTTCAGATTCACGGGCAGAGCGGCTGCGCTGCCGTTTTCTGCGAGCAACCTGACACAGATCTCCAGATTCATCTTTGCCGCTTGATCCCGGGGTCGTAGGGCCAGGACCTGCTCGTAGGCCACCGCTGCCCCGGTGAGTTGCTGCGTGGACTGGAGCAGGTGCGCGCGGGTGAGTTGGTAGTCCGCACTCTCCGGCGCGAGCTTGAGAGCGTAGCCGATCTTGGCGATGGCATCTTCTAGTTTTCCCTCGGCGACGAGGGAGCGCGCCTGCGCCTCGAACGTCGGTGCGGTGCCGCGCAGTTCGCCCAGGGTCTGCTCGGCGCGCCTGCCCTGAAGGAAGGCGTGCGTGCCAAAGGTGACGCCGACGAGCAGCACCGCCGCACTGCCGATGGAGCCCGCTTTGTTGCGTTTAACCAAAAGCGTGAACTGCTTCCACGCGCCTGCCTTTTCCGCGCTGGTGGCAAAGCCGCCCTGATCGGCCTCGATGTCCGCGCAGAAGGCGGCCACGTCCTGATAGCGCCGTGCTTTGTCCAGCAT
>CAJCCF010000158.1 GCA_903960845.1 uncultured Verrucomicrobiota bacterium
ACATCCTTCACATGCAGTAAAACATCACACCAGCCGAACATAGCGCCGCCCGGGCAGCGCGCGAACCAGACGTTTCATTTCCAGACGCATCAAAGTCACGTTCATCGTCGCCGGTGTCAGTCCGCAGCGTGTGGCCAGATCGTCGATGTGCCGATCCTCGCCATCGATGGCGTTGAAAAGGATTTCTTCGTCAAGGGTCAGTGTCACGTTCAATTTAGGCGTGTCCACTTTCGGAGCCAGGGGTGCCGTAGGAAAGAGTGCCGTCAGGTCATCCAGCACATCGCCTCCATCCATCACCAGTTTGGCACCTTGCTGGATCAGTTTGTTACAACCGGCGGATGTTGGTTTGTCGATGGGGCCGGGCACAGCATACACCGTGCGTCCCTGTTCCGTGGCCTGCTGTGCCGTGATCATCGCCCCACTGCGCAGCGGAGCTTCCACCACCAGCAGTCCGCTGCTCCAGCCAGCCACCACGCGATTACGATATGGAAAAGTCTGCTTATCCGCGATGCGATCCACCGGATACTCGCTGATCACCGCGCCCTGCTGCGCGATCTTCTCCGCCAGAGCCATGTTCTCGGGAGGATAAAGTTGACCAATGCCCGAGCCGAGAACCGCCACCGTGCGTCCCTTGGCAGCCAATGCCGCTTCGTGCGCGGCAGTATCGATCCCGCGAGCCAGTCCGCTAATCACCGTGTAGCCGGCATAAGCGATCTGGAAGCTCAGCTTCTTTGCCGCATTCAACCCGTACATCGTTGTTTGACGACTGCCCACCACGCCAATGGCATGGTGATCCCGTTTCTGCAATTGACCCCACACATAGAGAACCAGCGGTGGATCGTGAATCCCTTTCAGCAACGGCGGATACAACTCATCGTCCTGCGTCAGAATTGTCAGACCGGATTCACTGATCTTTTTCAGTTCCGCCGCCAGATCGATCTGTGACTCCCAACCAGCGACTCCTTCGGCCTGCGCCATCCCGAAGCCCTGCACTTTGACGATCTCCGAGGCCTTTGCCGTCAGGATCCGCTCCGGTGTCTCAAAGAACTCCAACAGGCGCCGCACACGCACCGGCCCCACCTGCGGAATCAGGTTCAGTGCAATCCAGGCTTCGGTGCGGGTCATGGCGGGTTATTGGGAGAGGATGAGCAGAAAACGAAGAATGCGGGAACTGAAAACGTGAGCCGTTCGCATTTTTTAGATCTCTCACCTTCACTGGGCGTAACGGCCCTTCAGCAGGAACCGATGCAGGCCGCCACCGATGATTCCGCCAAGGATTGGCCCGAGTACATAAACAACGAACCAGCCACTGCCATTGGCGGTGAAAGGAACGCTGCCCCAGCCTGCAAGGGATGAAAACATACGCGGGGCCAGATCCCGAGCCGGATTGAAGCAGGCCATGGTCAGCGGGCCGACCAGTGAGATGAGCATCGTGACGGTGAGACCGATATAAGCAGGGGCAAGGCCTTGCGGGCGTTCCTGGTTTTTTGGATCGGTCACTGAGAAGATAACCAAAAGCAGCACAGCAGTGCAGATGACCTCAATGCCGAAGGCGCGCCAGAGGCTGACAATGGCAGATGCTTCGCTTAGCGGCTTGCCGCCCGGGCTTGGAAAAAATTCACCAAACACGGCTGCACTGGCCTCGCTGCCAGGCAGTCCACGGGTGAGATGATTGGTGGATTCAAAGACGCTGATGGCATCTCCAAACATGACATACACGGCGGCGGCGGCGAGGAAGCCTCCCATCATCTGTGCACCGATGTAGGGCAGCACCCGGCCCTTGTGAAATCCCTGCCACACGGTGGCTGCCACGGTCACGGCAGGATTCAGATGGGCTCCAGACAAAGCGGCAGTGCAGTGAATGGCTATCGCCACGGCCAAGCCCCACACGATGGCGACCTGAAAAACACCGGATTGCGCGCCGGTCGTGATGGCGGCAGAGACACAACCGCAGCCAAAGAAGACGATGAGAAAGGTGCCGATGAGTTCACCAATGAGAGCAGTGCCGAGTGGTTTCATAGTTCAGATCGTGGCCTGTTTTTTCAGATAATCGAGCCGACAAATCCAAAGGCTGTTATTTGGACATGGCCGACCTTTTCAGACATCACGATGCGTCGGGGTGGGCTTGCCCGGGCGGAAGTGTTCTTCATGATCAAGCGTGGCCTGAAGGCCGAAGAAATTTGCCGAGACTTCGCGCAGCCCTTCCTTCACGGCTTCCACCAGCGAGGCAGGATCAGCCTCGGCGCGAAGATTCACGATCAACTGGCCGCCAGTGCTGGGTTCATCGAGTTCCATGCCAAGTTCCGGCACGTAGTCGCTGCGCACGAGATTGATGCTGGCGAGTTCACCCGCGATGCCGTCATCCGGGCTGAAGGTCATCTTGAAATGGGCGATTTCGGTCCCTGCGAGTTGCAGGCGACCCTGCACATTCGTGGCGAGCTGTTTGAGGAATTCATTGGCCTCAAACTCATCCGCCGCTTTGAGTGTGATGGTGGCATTGAGCCAACCGAGCAGAGCCTCGCCGTCAGCATAGACTTCATAATCGACGGCCATGGGATTGCGCCGGGCCTGAACGTCGGTCATCAGGCTGGCGAAGAGTTCATCAAGCCCGGTATCCTGCCGCGGAGAGGCGGCGACGATCTGAGCCAGCGGGAACTCGGTGGCGAGCACGGCGCGCAGTTCTTCGCGTTCGGCGTCAGCAAGCAGATCACTTTTGCTGATCACGATGATGTCCGCCTCTTCGAGCTGTTTCTTGAAAATGTAGGCCACCTTGCTGGAGAAGGTGCCGCCATCATCCAGACCGAACACACGGCGCGCCCGCACGGGATCGACCAGCACGCTGAGCGGGGCCACGGTGAAGGCATCCCCATACAGCCGGCGCAGCGGATAAGTCACGGTGGCCACGAGATCGGTGCAACTGCCGACAGGCTCGGCGATGAAAACGTCGGGCTTGGTGTCATGGGTCAATTTGCTCGCGGCATCGACAAGCGTGTTGAAGCGGCAGCAGAAGCATCCTCCTGCGATTTCTTCCGTGGCGAAACCCTGACCACGCAGGAGTTTCGTATCCACGAGGCCACCCGCCTGATCATTGGTGATGAGCCCCACGCGCAGCCCCTGATCGGTCAAATGTCTGGCAAGCTTGCCAACGGTGGTGGTCTTGCCGGCTCCGAGGAAGCCGCCGATCATGATGTAACGTGCTGGTTCAGACATAGGGGGAGACGAAACGGTTGAGGAGTAGGCATTGCATCAGCAAACTCGACACATCGAGTTACAAAAAGAAAGGCTGCCATCGCTGGCAGCCTTTCGCGAACGGGAAGTGTCCGAATTAGTGCTGACCGCAGAATTCTTCAAAGCGGTCCATGCCGGCATTGATGACGTCGAGTCCGGTGGCGTAGCTGAAGCGCACGGTGTATTCGGCACCAAAGGCGACACCTGGAACAGCGGCGACCTTGCCCTTGCTGAGCAGTTTCTCACAGAAGTTCACGGACTTCAGGCCCATGGGTTCAATGCCCACAAGGAAATAGAAGGCGCCGAGAGGCTCCATCACCTTGACGTTCTTGATCGCCTGGAGGCGGCTGAGCATGTATTGACGGCGCACGTCGAACTCGTCGCGCATGTCGGTCACGATCTGCTGGTCGCCCTGGAGTGCGGCGATAGCGCCGTATTGGGCAAAGGAGGTTGGATTGCTCGTGGTGTGGCTCTGAATGGTGTCGATGGCGTCGGCAATCTTCCTCGGAGCGGCGGTGTAACCGAGGCGCCAGCCGGTCATGGCATAGGCCTTGGAGAAACCGTTGATGGTGATGGTGTGATCGAAGATGTCCTTGCTCAGGCTGGCGATGGAGACGTGCTTTTGATCGGCATAAACGAGCTTTTCATAAATCTCGTCGGAAAGGATCAGGATGTCTTCACCGCAGGCGATTTCACCAAGTGCCTTGAGTTCATCGCTGCTGTAAACGGAGCCGGTCGGATTGCCCGGGCTGTTGATGATGATCATCTTGGTCAGCGGGGACATGGCGTCCTCAAACTCTTCCGGCGTGATCTTCCAGCCGTTCTCGATCTTGGTTTCGACGATCACCGGGATGCCCCCGACGAGCTTCACCATTTCAGGGTAGCTGGTCCAGTAAGGAGCCGGGATGATGACTTCGTCACCGGGATTCACGCAGGCAGCGATGGCATTGTAACAGGAATGTTTGGCACCGCAGTTCACGCTGATCTGGGCCGGGTCATACTGCAGGCCGTTGTCGATCAGGAACTTGGCCGCAATGGCTTCACGCAGTTCGATCAGGCCGGCGCTCTCAGTGTAGCGGGTTTTTCCGGTGTTGAGGGCTTCGATGGCAGCGGCGGTGATGTGCGCGGGAGTATTGAAGTCAGGCTCGCCGGCACCGAAACTCAGCACGTCCACACCCTGCTTTTTCAGGGCCTTGGCCTGGCTGGTGATGGCCAGAGTCATGGAGGGAGAGAGTTCGGCGATATGTTTGGCGATGTAGTCCATAGATGGGAAAAGTGCGGGCTGAAGGGTAGTGACGGGTTGTCCCGGAAAGGGCTGGCTAAAAAGGAGCGGGTGGAGGGTTTGTCAACGCCGCGTCCACCTATGAGTGCCGCCTCTTGCTGAAAAGGCCGTAGCGCGGGCTGAAAATATAGGCCAGCAGGAACAACCCACCCAAAACCAGGATGATCGTGGCGCTCACCGACCAACCCAGCGGGTAACTGATGAAAAAAGCGGCCACCGAACCGAAGGCCCCGATCAGTCCACCACCCCAGAAAAGGGTGCGTGCATTGTTGGTCAGAAGATAAACCGTCGCCGCGGGAGCCACCATCAGGCCAACGCTCAGAATGCAACCCACGGCCTGAAGCGACGAAATCAGGACCAGGATCGTGATGGCAAAGGTGGCGTAATTCAGGAATCGCACCGGCACCCCAAGACTGGCGGCGATGTTTGGCTCGAAGAGGTAAATGAGCAGCGGCCGCTGAAGTGCGGTGAGGGTGATCACGGCAATCAGGCTGATGCCGAAGGCGATCCACAGGTCGCTGTCCGCCATGCCGACGATGCTGCCAAAGAGCCACTCATCCAGTTTCTGCCGGAGATTCAACTGGGTCAGAATCAGGTAACCACCGGCAAT
>CAJCCF010000159.1 GCA_903960845.1 uncultured Verrucomicrobiota bacterium
CAAGCAGCCCAACCAAAAGCGTGGCACCCTGTGCGATGAAGAACTGACTCCAGCCGATGCCTGACTGGCTTGGACTGTCCTGACCAGTTGATGCGGTGGCCGCGCTGCCCGGCGCATTTTTACCACTCTTAGCAGCGGACTTGCCCGATTTGAACCGCTGGGACGCCGCCTTGCCAGCGCCTGGCCTGGCGATCCCTTCCCCTTCATTCAGAGGCTGATGTTTGGTCTGGTCAGCCTGATCGGGCTTCTGGGTGTCGGGGTCCTGGGAATGACTCATGCGGATGGGTGGCCGTCATGTAACGCCATGCGGCATGAAAAATCCAGAGGAGGATGTCTTGCCGCGAGTTTGGGCAATCGCTATGATGCGCCCCCTACTCCGCATGACCGAACCCTCCAGCCCAGCCAATCAAGCCGCCACAGACCAGCCCTATCGCACCGCCGCGCTGGCCACGGCGGCAGTCGCCCTGGTCCTGTTGATGGGCGTGTGGCCATATCAGCATTGGGATTTCACGGAGCGCAGCAGTGTCATTGGCGGCATCATCCGCAAGGCGCAGCAGGACTCAGAGTGGTGGTTCTGCCTCGTCACGCCCTTCCTTGTCGGCTGGCTGATCTGGCGGATGCGAAAAGAACTGCGCGTCTTACCACTGGCGGGTTCCTGGTCGGGCGCCCCAGTGCTGATGTTTGGCATGCTGATGTTCTGGTTTGGCTACAAAGCTGACACGGCCTACCCCGGCTACATCGCCGGACAATTCATCACCCTGGGGTTGATCCTGATGCTCGGTGGCGTGAAATGGCTGAAGCATTTATTTTTCCCGTGGGCCTTCCTGGCTTTCACCTGGCCCATGCTGCCACTGGAAACGGTGCTTGCGGTGCCACTGAGGATGCTCACCGCGAAAGCCTCCGGCATCCTGCTCAACCTCATCGGCGTGGATGTGGTGCGTGAAGGTACGGGCCTCCACTCCGCGGCCAATGAAGTGCGCGGACTTGCCCAGGGGGATCTTTTCAAACTGGATGTCGAAGAGCCCTGCAGCGGCATTCGCTCACTCTTTTCGCTGATGATGATCAGCGCACTTTATGGATGGCTGACGCTGAAGTCATGGCTGCCGCGCGGCATCCTTTTTGCCAGCGCCATCCCGCTGGCCATGCTGGGAAACATGGTGCGCATGGTGATGCTGGCGCTGGGCAGCCTGTGGTTCGGCACCGAGTTCGCCATTGGCCGGAACATTGATGACCATCAGGAGATGAGCTTCTTCCACAGCCTGGCCGGTTTTACCGTTTTTGGCGTGGCACTGACAGGGATGTTTGCGATTTGCACCCAGCTTGAAAAACGTCTTGATCGCTCCCGTGCGTCCACGTCATCCGGTGAAAATCCGGCGGAGCTGCGCGCGCCCGGCAACTGGGTGCACCTGATCACCGTGATCGCCATTCTCGGCGGAGCGCTGGGACTGTGCGCCGTGACCAATACAAGCTATGAGGTGGAGGCCGCGGGCATGAACACGGACATGCCCGACGTGCTTGGAACGTTTGTCAGCACTGAGCAGCCGATGACATCGCGCGAGAAATCCATGCTGAATGAGGACGTGCAAATCGTGCGCCGACTTTACTCGAAACCTGAGCGCGTGATTCTGGCCACGGCCGTTCTCAGCGGCGGCGAAAAACGCTCGCTCCATTCACCCAACGTCTGTCTCCCGGCACAGGGCTGGCTCATCGGCAGTGAGACCCCGCTATCCATTGATCTTGGAGATGGACGAATCATCTCAGCCACCCTCATGAGCCTGCATCGAGATGTCTTGACCAAGGAAGGCCGGCGCATCCGGGCCAGGGCGGTGAATATTTTTTGGTACCTCGGTTCCGATGGAACGACCTCCGCCGGCTACCAGCAGCATGTGCTGAAATCCTATGTGGACTCCTTTTTCAAAAACATCAATCACCGCTGGGCGCTGATCTCCTTCTTTGTGCCGATCAAAACCAGCACCGGCGGGATCGATGATCCGTATGCCGAACTCGGCGCCTTGGAAGACACCAAGGATTTCATCAGGGAACTGATGCCAAAGCTGCTGGTAAAATAAAGTTCGGCATCGTTCGTTAGCCGCTGGAAAGCGGCCAACGAACGGGCGGGACAGCATCTCATCCAAGCTCGGCGATCGCCTCATCAAAGGCTTCCGCCATGACGGCGATGCCTTCCTCCAGTGCTTCCAGCGGAATGGTGAGCGGCGGGCAAATCTTCACGGTCTGCCCCCAGGCACCAACCGGTGCGAAGAATAGCAACCCCTTCTGGTAGCAGAGCTCAATGACACGGTGGGCAAGATCATGATCGGGCTGCTTCGTGCCGCGTTTCACTGTCTGAAGTCCGGCCACCAGACCGGCGCAGCTGACATTGCCGATGTGCTCGGGATACTTGGCCTGTATGGTCTTGCAAGCCTCAAGCAGGACGGGGCCGAGACGCGCGGCATTGCCGGTCAGATCCTCACGCAGAAGCTTGCGGATGTTTGCCAGCGCCGCTGCGCAGCAGACCGGATTGCCCGAGTGCGTGCTGGTCATCGAACCCGGCGGGAACTGGTCCATGATCGCCGCACTGCCGATGACGGCACTGAGAGGCAGTGAGGACGAGATGCCTTTGCCGCAGCAGATCAAATCAGGCACCACGCCGTAGTGCTCAAATGCCCAGAACTTGCCCGTGCGGCCAAAACCCGACTGCACTTCATCAAAAGTCAGCACCACATCGTGCTCGGTGCACCAGGCGCGCAGCTTTTGAATGTACTCCACGGGTGCAAAATCAGGCCCAACGCCCTGATAGCTCTCCATGATCACACCGGCAATCTGCGAGGGTTTCATGCCGCTCTTTTCGATGCCATTGAGGAAACCCTCAAAGCTGCTGTCAGACTCCCAATAACCGTCCGGGAACGGCACGTTGATGATGGCCTGGTCGAGATTCACGATCCAGCTTTTCTGGCTGGCCATCCCGCCCGCCTGCTGACTGGCCAGGGTTCGGCCATGATAGCCGCGATCGAAGCCGACGATGCCGATCTTCTCCCGTCCGCCCACCTGGATGCCGTGTGCACGGGAAAGTTTGATTGCGCACTCCGTGGCTTCCGAACCGCTGCTGAGCAGAAAGACTTTTTGCAAAGCTGCGGGAGAAACGCTGGCGATCAATTCAGCCAGGGCTGGCCGCTCCTCACTGGGGAAGACGTAGTTGTGAATGAGGCCGCTGTTGACCTGATCAATGATGGCCTGGCGCACCTCCGGCACTCCATGCCCGCAATTGGTCACCAGCACGCCGCTGCTCCAGTCCAGCCAGCGGTTGCCGTACTTGTCATAGACGAAGATGTCTTCCGCCCGATCCCAAACAATGGGCGGCATCCCGCGCATGGACAGAGGCTCGAAACGACGACTGCGCTCAATGTGCTCAAGGGAATCCGGATGCGGCACCTGAGTGCAGATGGTGCGGTATTTGGTGGAGACGTGCGGAACAGTCTGGGGGGTGGTGTCAAATTCTTTGCCCATGGGTGAAGTGCGTTGATGGACGCATTTCGATCATCGCTGGAGGTGCTTGTCATCGCTACTCGCAAACTGGCGGTTGTGGGTATTTTTGTGACAGAGTGCCCGAAAATGATCACCAATTCGGAAGCGCACCCGGTTAGGCGCGGACAATCCAGTGCCATGGAATGCCAAATGGGAGCCTGTTCAAACCACCCTTTTGCCCGAGTTTTACATTTGCTAGGTTTGGACAAGGAAGATCACCCACGCCCGCTCATGAACCGCTTCTTCTGCAACCTGTGTCTCATGCTGTCCATCACGACAGCCTCCATCTATGCCCAAGCCATTCCCGGGGGACGCTACAAAAGCAGGCAGTCAACGGCCAAACCATCAGCCTACCCAACGCCAAAAACCAACCCGGCCAGGGGATCAATCGTGCGCCGTTGGAATGAAATCGCCATCAATGCAACGGGACTGGATCACACGCCGGTGGCTCCGGGTGAAACACGGGTCTTTGGCGAGCAACTCGGGCCCTGCCGGGCATCGCGTGCCATGGCGATGGTGCATGTGGCGATGTTTGAGGCCGTAAACTCCGCGCGGGCTACGTATCAAAGCTATCTGAACCCTGCCCGGATCCGGGCAGTGATGCATGCCGATGCGGCCGTGGCTCAGGCAGCGCACGATTGCCTGGTGGCGCTCTTCCCGTCCCAGACGACAAATCTCAAAAGCCTGCTTTCAGAGGATCTCAGCCGGATTCCGGACGGAGCCATGAAGATCAATGGCATAAATCTCGGCAGGTCCGTGGCTGCCTCCATGATCGCACGCCGAACCAACGATGGATCAACACACGCGGAACCTCGCATGGGCATTGAGTACCTTGCCGGAAACGCACCGTGCGAGTGGCGTCAGGACCCCGTTAGCCAGCACCCGCTGGCGCTGGGTGCCCTCTGGGGCGGGGTCACACCCTTTGTCCTGCAGTCAGGTGACCAGTTCCGCCTGCCAACACCGCCAGTGCTCGATTGCCTGGAGTATTCGATGGCCTTTGTGGAAGTAAAACGGCTGGGGGGTGATGCCGTCACCACACCGAGCGAGCGCACTGAGGAGGAGACCTTCATCGGTCAATATTGGGCTTATGACGGCACTCCAAGTCTGTGCGCACCGCCCCGGCTTTACAATCAAATTGCCATCGCCATCGCCAACCGAATGCACACCCCGGAAGCGGAACTGGCACGCCTGCTGGCTCTGGTCAATCTGGCCATGGCGGACTCGGCGATCGCCGCCTGGGATTCCAAATATCATTACAAATTCTGGCGCCCGGTCACCGGCATCCGGGAAGCTGATCCCGGCACGGGTCCGCAGGCTGCGGGTGACGGCAATTCAGACACCGTGGGGGACGCGACTTTTTCACCACTGGGCGCACCGGCAAGCAATCTCAGCGGCCCCAATTTCACGCCTCCATTTCCCGCCTACCCATCGGGTCACGCCACCTTTGGCGGAGCCTTGTTTCAGGTGCTTCGACGATTCTACCGCACGGACAACATCGCCTTCACTTTTGTTTCCGATGAATTCAATGGCAGCACCAGCGACAATCAAGGAGTCGTGCGACCTCTGCGGCCGCGCAGTTTCAAATCGCTGTCCGAGGCGGAAGAGGAAAACGCGAGAAGCCGCATCTATCTCGGCATTCACTGGGCGTTTGATGCAAGCAGCGGCATCGAACTCGGCCGC
>CAJCCF010000160.1 GCA_903960845.1 uncultured Verrucomicrobiota bacterium
AGGGCAGGTTGGGCCAGGTATCACCCCAGGCAGTGGCCGTGCCATTGTGTGGAATGCTGGCACGGACTGGAACAATCTACTCAGCACCACCATGCGCTACCGGATCACCGCAGATGTCCGCATCAGCGGTGAATGCGCACCAGCAACGCCATCGAACGCGTGAATCAGGAACTCAAGCGCCGCACGCGCGTCTCCGCACTCTTCTCTGATGCAGACTCACTGCGGCGCCTCGTTTCTGCCTTGCTCTGCGACCAGAGCGATTAGTGATCCATCCCCATAAAAAGCAAGTTCTGGCAACCCTGCGGGTGGCGGTCTATAGATACACTTAGTGCATTTAAAAGTCATTATCCCATGAATCCTACCCGCGTTTCGCTTCTTCTGTCCATTCTCGGATCGATCGTAATGCCCTGTGCTGCCGTCGCTGCACCGATTAATCTTGTTAGCAATCCAGGCTTCGAGTCCGGGATCACGGGATGGGCAGCGTATGCCGGTGGGACTGCACAAGTGTTCACCACATCGCCTCACTCGGGCACGCAAGTGGGACGCTCAACGAATCGCACGAGCACCAATCATGGTCTACGGAACTCGCTACTCACGAGTGGCGCAGTATCGGGGAAATGTTACGTTGCCTCTGGTTGGGTGCGGACGTCGAGTGCCACAGCAGTCACGGTTAGCATGTCGGTTCAGCAGACCGATATTTATGGAGGGAAGTTTTACTCGGTAAAGTCGGTGCAGGTGCCTGATGTTTGGACATCGTTCAGTGGTGTATTTCGATTTAATGTGAATGGGCCGCTCACGGTTTTGAACCTCTACTTCAATGGACCGCCCTCGGGCGTGGACTTGTTTGTCGATGATGTCACTTTCAGCGAAGTGAACACTGAGGCGATTGAGAATCTACTAACGAATCCTGGCTTTGAGAACGGCATCGCTGGCTGGGGTGCCCATGGACCTGCGATCGTTACGCCTACGTCATATTTTCATTCAGGAGCGGGCTCTGCATCGGTCGGAAGTCGCGCGGCGACGTGGCATGGGTTGGAGCAGTCGATCTTTGGCAAGACTGAGGATGGCCGCATGTATTACGGGGCTGGCTGGGTTACGACGGACAGCGCGACTGCTGCGGCTGTGAGACTGACGATGGAGGTGATCGATGACAGCGGGTCGCGTTTCTTCGCCATTGCCGCTGGCACGGCCACGAGCGCAACGTGGACGTGGCTCTCAGGTTACGTGACAATGCCGGCGACGAGTGGCCTCACGAATGTGAAGGTCTTCGTCGAAGGTCCGCCCAGTGGAGTGTCGATGCGGGTTGATGATTGTTACTTCGCACCCGTAACCGGATTGCGTCGCGCTGCAGCGGCGTATCCCTCCTTGCGGCTTGGTTCGGGTGGGTTGGGTGTGGCTGATTTTGCCGAGGCACCGCAGTTCCGTGCAGCTATGAGTGCGCACTTTCACCTCTGCTCTCCGGGCAATGCGACCAAGTTTGCCAATACCGAGCCGACAAATGACATATGGACCTTTGCGGAGGCAAATGCAATTATCGATTTGGGGCTCGCGACCGGCGGTTCGTCGCGCGGACACACTTTTCTTTGGCACAGCGGGCTGCCGAGTTGGGTCAGTTCTGGAACATTCACAGCGGCGGAATTGCAGACGATTCTGTGGGATCAGATCGACACCAAGGGCACCTACTTCCATGGCCGACTGCCATATTGGGATGTGGCCAACGAGGCCATCAACGACAGCAATGGCGGTCTGCGCAGCACGCTCTGGTATGACACGCCGGGCATTGGCTACGCGGCTAATGGAAATCAATATCTCAGCGAGGCCTTCATCCGTGCGCGCGCCGCTGATCCCGAGGCTGTTCTGATTTACAACGATTACAGCATCGAACAGGACAACACGAAAAGCGATGGGCTTTACACGATGCTTTCGAGTTTTGTCAGTGCCGGCGTGCCGGTGCAAGGCGTCGGTTTTCAATCGCACTTCACCACCGCGCCGAGCGGAGCCTCGGTTCGCGCAAACTTCCAACGGTTCCAGGACCTCGGGCTCGATCTGCACGTCACCGAACTCGACATCCGCTTGCCTGTAGATGCGAACGGCTTTGCAACTGCTGCCAATCTCAATGTCCAGGGCGACACCTACTTCTCCTATCTCGGCGCTTCACTCGGCTACAGTCGTCTTAAGGTCTTTCAAACATGGGGTGTGTATGATGGATCATCCTGGATTCCGTCCTTCTATCCCGGCTTTGGTCAGGCACTGCCCTTTGACTTTAATTTGGATTGTAAACCCGCCTACTGGGGCATGTGGAACGCACTCGCTGGACAATGCGAAAAGCTCAATTTGCTAGCGATATCGAGTGGCGACACGCAGGCTAACTTCACCGATACGAAGCTAAGCGCCAACACCGGACGGAGGCTAAGCGCTGACGCCGCGAATGATTTCATCACCCTGCAAGCGCACGTCCCATTCAGCGGGCAATGGAATGTGAAGCTTGGCGTGCTGCGGCAAAGCACCGGCGGGCGCATGCAACTCGCCGTCGCGCCGCTGGGCAGCACGTCCTTTAACAATGTCGGCGGCGAGCAGGATACATATGCCAGCGCGAGCGCAGATGCAGTTTTTGATCTTGGCACTGTTACCTTTATTGGGGCAGGAGATTGGCAATTCCGCTGCACCGTCACAGGAAAGAACGGCAGTGCCACAGACTACGATCTCACGCTCGATTACCTCCGCATCACCCCAATCGCGTGCACGCCGAAGGTGAGCAATCTTCCGAACCAAGCCATTGTGCTCAATAGCACGCTACCCCCTCGCCTTTTCCTCGCCGAAGATGACACCGCGCAAGGGAGCCTCCAAGTCACAGCCACATCAAGTGCCCCGGCATTGCTGCCAACGAGTGCAATTGTCCTGGCAGGAAGCTCACCCTTCTACACTATCGCAGCGACTCCTCTGACGGATCAACTCGGCACCACGACCATCGGGGTCACGGCCAGTGATGGCACCTCGAGCTTCACGGAAAACTTTACAGTCACAGTCACGGGCACACCGCTGCAAACATGGCGTCAGCAATATTTCGGCACAGCAGCCAACTCGGGCAATGGATCTGATATCGCCGACACCGACGGCGACGGCATCACCAATCTGATGGAATATGCCACGAAGATGAACCCGGCGGTGAATGATGTGGTGCCGCAGTTAGTGATCTTGAACGGCGCGAATCTGGAGTTCGTTCACACCAAAAACAAAGATGCCACCGATATAACTTACATCGTCGAATGGAGTGACACGCTCATGTCAGGAAGCTGGAGCACGGCAGGCGTGAGCGCGCCGGTGATCCTCAGCGACAACGGCACCACGCAACAGATTCAAGTCACGGTGCCTTCGGGCAGTGGGGTGGTGCGGCGGTTTGTGCGGCTGCAAGTGACGAGGCTATAACTGCTGCGATATGTTTATCACGGGAGGTTAAAATAGAAGCATCGCCTGCGTCACCCTCCACTTCGCCGGGTCTGCATCCAAACTCCCCGCATGAATCGCATTCACGCACAAATTGGCCCTGCTGATACACGAACAATCAAAGGGACTTTGACTCTGCGCGTGGATTCGGCTCATTTCACATATGAAATTCGGCCTGCGCATTCCCTCGCTCAAGAAACGCATCGCTGCCCGCACCTCGATAGCACGTGTCTTCCGTCACTCCTTGGGGCTTAAAGCGCCGCGGGGCTGGGGCTGGCTCACCGATCCAAAGCGTGCGCTCTATAACCGCATTTACAACCGCACCACACGCGGCTGTCTCATCCTCTTGCTGGGCCTTTGTGGAGCCACGTTCTGCATTGTGCTCCTGTGTCTGAATTTCATGCTATGAGCAGCCGGCTGCTTGTCGATATGGTCATCAAGAGACAGCCAGACTATGCACCCTCTAAAGCCATTTCTCCGCCGATCAACTCGGCTGAAACCCAATCCTTCTCCGGCTCTTCCCCTTCTCCCCCGCGTGCTCCGCCTTGGCCTTCTTCGCCTTCGCAATCTCCCGCTCCAGTATCGCATGCGTGACCATCCACCGCTCCGGATTCGCATCCGTGCTGCCAGTATGAATCGCATTTACACACACATTCAAGATGTCCCCACCACTGAGGCCTTTGGATAGCTCCGAGAGAACCGCGTAATCAGCCTCCACCCGATCAGGGTTGGGGAGATGAAGGGCGAAGAGCTCTCGGCGCATGGAGTCATCTGGATTGCGGAATTTGATGTGGCGCTGAATGCGACGAAGCAGGGCGGGGTCATAGTTCTCGAACAGGTTGGTGGTGACGATCACCAC
>CAJCCF010000161.1 GCA_903960845.1 uncultured Verrucomicrobiota bacterium
AAGCCGAGGCGGGTGCCGCCTACGTCACCACCTGCACAAAGCGCACAGGTTTTATGTTTCCTTTTTTTAAAATAACTGCTAAAAATGAAATGTAAACTTTACTTACATTAACCACATCGGCACATGAGTCCATTCTTTCAGCGCAACAATCGAGGTCTTTTCATCGCCATCCTACTTGGTGCCTTTGTGACTAATGGAAGTTATCTCCGAGCGCAGAGCATTCAAGAGGCACGCGTAGCGGCCTCGTCGTTGAAAATCGAACCGCTGGTTGGGGCCAAAAAGATCGAAATCACTGTGAGATTGGTGGACACCCCATCCATCACCGTCACGTCGGCAGCGTCAGGAAGCGGAGCCGCACTAAAACCAGTGCCAGTTGCATGGACAAGTTTTGACAGCGTGCCACCGGCAAATTGCGCGTGGATGGTGATCATCGACAGCAGCAATCCTGCCCGCCGGAAGACGGTCGAGGCCTGTGTCAGTGAGGCTGAGGCTTTCCTCATCAAGTTGCCGAAAGGAGACACCGTCATGGTTGCAAGCCTAGCACGAGACCTGAATGTCGCTGCTGGTTTTGAGGCCACGCGTGAAGAGTCGAAGACCGCTCTCGGCACCATCAAAGTCGATGGAGACGCTTCGCTGAGCACTTTAATCTATCAGAACGTTAAGCAGGCCCTGATCGACCAGTTGGCCAAGCGGACCGAGACGCGCAAGTGTGTGGTTCTTTTCACCGACGGAAAAGACGAGACACCGAATGGTCCGGCGGGAAGGCGCGATGAACTGATCGCGGAGGCAAAAAAACAGGGTATCCCAGTTCATACGCTGGGCTTCGCCGAGAAAGCGACGGAGATGAATTTCTTTGCGGACATTAAAGACGTGTCCCTGCAGACGGATGGGCTGCACGTCCCGGCAGTGGTTGCGACGCACATGCTGCCGGGCGGGACATGGGAGACACTCATCGGCGTGATGCACGGCGGAGGCAAAGCGGTTCTTGATCTAGCTGCGTTGACGGAGGTCGCCACTGTGCAGCTAGATCTGAAAACGGCATCTGGCAAGACCGCCAAGGTGCTCATTCCCAAAGACGATGTGGCCAAGGCCCTGCCTAAACTGCCCAAGCCCGAGCCACGAGCCGAACCCGCCACCAAAGCTCCCTCGAATGGCCCCCAACCGTCTAACACCGCCAAGAAAACACCTACAGTTGAGGTGAAGCCCAAGGTTGTTGAGCATGAAAAACCAAGCGTGCCACTGTGGGCTTGGGGAGTGATCGCCGCGATGGCATTGGCGCTGCTTATTTTCGTCATCATTAGCTCCAAACGACGCGCTGCTGAAGAGGAAAGGCGTGCGGCGGTCTTGCGTGAGGAGCAGGCCAGAAAACTACAGGAGATGCTTGCTGAGCCAGAAGTGCCAATGATAGCACCCGCTCTCGCGCCTCTGGCTTTTCTGGAAATGTGTGACGCCACGCAGACACGTCACCCGCTGACCATTAAGGGTGTCAAAATCGGTCGCGGAAAACACAATGATATTGTCATCGGGAACGACAGTGTGTCGGGTAGTCACTGTGTTTTATCGTTGCGAAATGAAGAATGGATGGTAGCCGACCTGAAATCCGGCAACGGTGTTCTCGTGAACGGAAAGCAGATCAGTCAGGCAACCCTGCGTCCAAATGACTTGATCGAACTCGGCGACATTAAGATGCGCTTTCTCCTTAACAAGTAACCTTTCCTCCCGCCGATTACGATTTCATGCGCACTTACCTTGTAGGACGCAGCAACACTACGCAGCCATGTGACATTGAGTTGCCGGGTGATGCGACGTCCGTCAGTCGTCGGCACTTGGAATTGAGCGTGACGGATGACGGCAGGTATTATGTTGTACATCTGCATCCACGCAATTTCACCAAGGTTAATCGCGGAGGAGGGTGGCACGCGATTACCCAGGACTATGTGGAAGCAGACGAACCTCTTCTTCTTGGCGACTGCCAGACGACAGTCCGCCAGCTTCTTTCGGCGCTTGGGGCGTCGAACAGCCGCAAGCAGCCGCAAGCCCCTGGCGCTGCTAGCGCCGAATTTCAATGGGACCCCGAACGCGGAACCTTTCAAAGACCTCGGCAGTGAAAACACCAGCCACGCTCCCTAATCTTATGGATAAACCTGCGGAGCCATACTATCTGATCGAACCCTTAACTGCCAAGCGCAGGATCTTGATCCGCGTTGCAAGCATCGTTGCTGGCCTGCTGACGGTGGTATTTTTTAATATCGTCCCACTGCACTTCGTTGGCATCGACATCAGTGTCATTGTAGTTGACTGGCGAACGACCGTGAATGCCGATCACTCGGTGACTCGGGAAAATCATTGGGTTTCGGTTCAAGCCTTTATGTGGCTCGCCTTTTTCATAGGGCTTGGAGAATTGTGGATTCGCCGGTGCGCAGTCCGCTCGGAGGCCTGGCTGTTGAAGATCGGGATGCTTCCCGAGGATGAGCGCACCATGCTTACGTCTGAAAAACTTGGCCCCATCTATATCAGCGCACGAACCACGGCACCTGAAGCAATGCTGCCCACACTTCTTCGCCGCCTGATCATGGAATTTCGCAAATCTCTCTCGGTAGACCGGGTGAGCAGTGTCATGGATTCTAGTCTCGACCTGATGCTCCACCAACTGGATCTCCGCTATACCATGCTTCGCTATCTCGTGTGGATCATTCCGACGCTGGGCTTTTTGGGCACGGTCATTGGCATCGCCGATGCCCTTGCGTTCGTCGGCAGCGGCCAAGCGCCGATGGACGAACTTCTAACACCCACCACGATGAAACTCGGCGTCGCCTTCTACACGACACTCCTCGCTCTTATTCAAAGCGGCGTGCTCATGCTAGGCCTTAATTTCATTCAGGCGGCGGATGAGCAGGTGCTCAATGAAGCCGGGCAGTATTGCCTCGACAACCTCGTGATTCGTCTCACCGAACCAGCCCATTTGAGTAGGCATGGCTAAAATTTAATGAGCTCACTTTCCTCAAACTAGCAAAACGTAATTCCAACATCAACACACCACATCATGAGCACTTCAGACGACGACAAAACCCGCATGGTTCGCAGGTCATCCAGTTCATCCCTACAGGCGGGCCTTCCGGCTCTATCTCCCGTGGATGACGAAGGCACGGTATATGTTCAACCTCATGGAAAAGGATCCAACCTCTCGGATGATGGCACCCGCATCGTCCAGCGTGGTGGTACACCACCGGCTCCGTCGCAAGCTACGCCGCCTAGTTCGGATGGTCATACCGTCCTCGTACGCCCGGGATCGAGAAACCTCAAGCCCTCTCCAGCGGCGGCTAGTGTGGCTCCTGCTTCCGACGATTTTCCTGAGGATGGACCGGTAGTCGGCTGGTTAGTCGTGGTC
>CAJCCF010000162.1 GCA_903960845.1 uncultured Verrucomicrobiota bacterium
ACTGGAAAGAGGAGGCCATGCGGTCTCACACAGCGTCTTGTCATTCTCCGCGCCGATGACCGCGATCTGCTCAGGCACAGAGATCCCCGCACGCCGTGCCGCATCCAGCAGCCAGAATCCAAGCTGATCATTGCTGGCGAAGAGTCCGCAAGGCGTCTCCAGTGACATCAACCAAATTGCGAGGCGACGCTGATGCTGATCCCAGCTCAATCCCGCGGCCTCCGCCTCAAAGACCGAGCATTCGAAACCATGCGCACGCAGGGTGAGATCAAAGCTATCGCAGCGCTCCCGGAAGAAGAGTTCGCTGGTGTCCAGGTAGCAGGCGAAGCGCCGGAACCCGCGATCCAGGAAATGCCGCGCCACCCGCTCGCCGATGACGGGATTGTCCATCCCGATGTAGGGGAACGGATGCTTCAGCACCGTCGTGCGCAACTCGATCACCGGCAGCTTTGTCGCCTTGAGTTGCCGGAGCAGCCCGGAGTCTGCCGTGCGTGCGAGGATGCCATCGCCCGGCCATTGTTTCAGCCAGTCCGGGAAGCTGGACCGCAGATCTCGCGACTCCAGATACAGCGACCATGGCCCCTGCTCCGCCACATAGCGCCGGATGCCACGGACGATGTCGCGTCCATAGGAACGCGAGGTGTCCACGAGCACGGCGACCTGTGGGATGGCTGACATAATCGCTGATTAAACCAAGATCACCTGCGCCATAGCAAGCTCACGCGTGTGTGTGATGGAAATCAGGCTGCCCGTGCTGCCCATACGTTCAGCATGAGCCTTCGCACCGCCATGCAGAGCCAGTTTCGGCCTGCCCGACTCCTCGCGCAGAACCTCGAGATCATTCCAGTCCACTCCGTGCGCCCAAAGCCCCGTGCCGATGGACTTCGCCGCCGCCTCCTTCACGGCAAAGCGTGCCGCGTAATGCATCGCCGGATCAGCACAAGAGTCGCAGTAGGCGATCTCACCCGCGGTGAAAGTCTTCTCTTTAAAGCGCTCGCCATGCTTCGTGAGCAGGTCGCGGATGCGGCCCACTTCCACGAGATCAATGCCGAGGCCGAGAGGTGTCATGCCGATGGATACCCCTTCATCACCTCCAGAATCTCTTGAATGGCGACTCGCAGCCCGACGAACACCGAGCGCGCTACAATCGTATGACCGATGTTTAGTTCGGCGAGATGAGGAACAAGGAAAAGCTCGGGCAGATTCTTCGTCGTGAGGCCGTGGCCCGCATTGACTTGGAGACCGAGGCTGTGAGCCAGCTCAGCCGCTGCTGTTAGTCGCAAAACCTCGGCCGTGCGCTTCTCACCAAGTTCATTGGCAAAGGTGCCCGTGTGCAGCTCGATCATGCTCGCGCCGATCTCCGCCGAGGCACGCACCTGATCGAGATCCGGGTCAATAAACATGCTCACGCGCGTTCCGTTGGCTTCGAGCTGGCTCACGCTGGCCCGCAACGCCGTCTTTTGCCCCACGACGTCCAGCCCGCCCTCGGTGGTGACTTCCTCGCGATTCTCGGGCACCATGCAGACGAAGTGCGGCTTCACCTTGAGTGCGATGCCGAGGATCTCGGGCGTGTTGCCCATCTCCAGATTCATCATTGTGCCAATCTCGCGGCGCAGCAGATAGACGTCCTCATCCACGATGTGCCGACGATCCGCCCGCAGATGGATCGTGATCGAGTGCGCCCCGGCA
>CAJCCF010000163.1 GCA_903960845.1 uncultured Verrucomicrobiota bacterium
CATAGGAGAAGATCGTGACCACGCTCGGCACGATTTTATCCACCACGGTGGCGTAGCTCATCTGGAGCTGGCCACCAGCTGGCAGAGGGCTGTCATCCCGGGTCAGACGCGCATTAAACTCCGCCGGGGTGGATTTCGGTGCATCCTTGGCGACTTCCTTGACGGCTTCCTTGGGTGCCTGGGCTTGCGCCGGACTCAGGGCCAGCACACTGGAGGCGGCGAGTGCGAATGTGAAACGTGTGGATGGGTTCATGGTAGGGGGTGGTTTGGTAAGCGCAGTATAAACGCAGTGCCTATGACGGGAACGTTCACCGAGTGTTGAAAACTATTCCATATACAAAAACGCCCGGCGACGGCGTTTGGGCGCATCGATCCGGGCGAAATTTGAAATGGCGGAATCTATTATTTACGGGCTTCAGCGAGCGCCTTGTCCATCACTTCCTTGATCGTGACCTCGGCTCCGCCACGGCGCTTGCTCTCATCAGCCGCTTCCATGAAAGCGTAGATCTCCAGCGTCTCTTCCGGGGTTACCGGAGCCACACCGGTGCGGAAGAAATGCACGGCCGCATACAGAAGCGGATCATAACCGTCATAGGAACCGACAGCTGATTCACCTTTGTCGCCGACAGCCTTGCCGGCGTAACCCTTGCTTTCTGAATACGTTCCCGTGCGGCCGCCTGCCCAGGTGCCGGTGACCATGATCTTGCCATCCGCCGTCGTGCCGCGCTTCACGGAAACACAGCCGGTGCCCATCGTGGTGAAAAGACTTTCCACCCCATGAATGCCGTACCAGAACAAATCAGGATGATGCGGCTCCAATGACGCCGGGCTCGATGTCTCCGCCTTGCTCACCTTGCCGATGCTGCCACCGCGCACAGCCTGAGTGGTTTTGCCAAAGCGCAGGGACGAGGATGAAAAAACCGGCACTCCGGCTTTCTTCGCTTCATCGAAAATCCTGATCGCGTCCGACAGCGAAGCCGCGATGGGCTTGTCGATGAAGACCGGCTTGTGCGCAGCCAGGCAGGGGCGGAGCTGTTCCAGATGCGGGCGGCCATCATTGGTCTCCAGAAAGATCACGTCCACCTTGTCCATCAGTGCCTCGATGCTCGGCACAATCTCCACGCCCATGGCCTTGACCTTCTCGGTGTACTCCGGCACACGCGCCGTGCTGGACTCGATGTCTTTCGATCCTTGTGGATAGGCCGCCACCATGCGCACGCCCATCACTTCCGGCTTCTGCGGCGTGGTGTTCAGCGTCTTGCTGAAAGCCAGCACGTGAGACGTGTCCAGACCGATGATCCCGGCGCGGATGTGCTGAGCCTGAGTCTGAACCGCCAGAGTGAAGACGGAGAGTGCGATGAAGAGTGATCTTGTCATAAGTAGAACAAAACGAGCCGCCCTCTCCAGCCTTTGCATCTCAGCATGACGCGATGTGGACGGAATGTGTCGGCAGGCCCTGAGACTTGACACCCACGGCTGGCAACACGAACCACGAACCCGCCCATCATGCCCCCTGCTGATCAACTCATCACCGCCGCCACGCGTCTCCGCGATGACCTGCGCCCCCTGCGCTTCACCGAACCCACATCGCACGTCTACTGCCCGCTCGACTACGCCTGGACACCGCATGAGGCCTACCTGCGCCGCTTTGGCGACAGCCGGAAAAAAGTCGTGCTGGTCGGCATGAATCCCGGCCCCTGGGGCATGACCCAAACCGGCGTGCCGTTTGGCGAGATCGCTGCGGTGCGCGACTGGATGGGCATCCATGAACCTGTCGGCAAGCCCGAAAACGAACACCCCAAACGCCGCGTCGTCGGCTTCGATTGTGAGCAGTCGGAAGTCAGTGGACGCCGCCTGTGGGGCCTGTTCAAGGAGCGCTTCGGCAGTGCCGAGGCCTTCTTCAAAGACCACTTCGTCGCCAACTACTGCCCGCTCGTGTTCATGGAAAACAGCGGCCGCAACCGCACACCCGACAAACTGCCAGCTGATGAAACCGCCGCGATGGAAAACCACTGCGACACCCATTTGCGATCCGTCATCGAAGCCCTGCAACCCGAGTGGGTGATCGGCGTCGGTGCCTTTGCCCAAGAGCGGGCTCAGCGTGCCCATGACGCTCTCGGCGGAACTTTCAAAGTAGGCCGCATCCTCCACCCCAGCCCCGCCAGCCCCGCAGCCAATCGCGACTGGGCGGGTACCGCAACCAAGCAGATGGTGCAGATGGGCGTGTGGAAGTGATTCTGGGATCATCCATCTCACCCAGCCTTCTCACTGCAACGCAAGGGAGCGCCAGCCTTTCACACCCCCATCGCTGACTGAAAAAAGCATCCCAACACGGGAATCACCATTGGATCGGACTGTTGAAAATACCCATCCAATCAACGCCCCCAAGCCATCATCTCCCACATCTCCTGCGCTGCAGCAGCCCGCACTGTATGCGCGGCAGTGCAGTGACGCGAACTACGCTACAGACCGGGAGGCGCGCTTTGCTGAAGTGCGCACCGGCTTGACGCTCATCCGCAAACCCAGAGAGCCAAGCACATTTTGGAAAGTCCGCAGGCGTGGATTGCCGTGCGGTGAGAGCGCCTCATGCAGCGCTTGCCGGCTGACATCGGTTTTGCGCGCCAAGGAAGCCAAGCCACCCTGGGCTTGAGCGACAAGGCGGAGAGTGTCGAGAAGCATATCGACGTCATTGTCCTGCTCAAATTCTTCCAGAGCGAGTTTCAAAGCATAGCTGGCG
>CAJCCF010000164.1 GCA_903960845.1 uncultured Verrucomicrobiota bacterium
ACGCCCATCACCTGCCTTTCGAACTCCCGACTCGGCGGCAACATCCTCATCCGCGACAATCACATCACCGAAGCCCGAGAAGCCGCAATCGCGATCCAAGGCTGCGATGGAGTGACACTCCGCAACAATACTTTCACCTCCACGGCACTACCCAGCAGGGGCGCATGGATCTATACCATTGATGCCAAGAATGTCCGCAATGCCGAGAACAAACACAGCGGCGATGTGCCGCTGATGAAAACCGGTGCTCCATCGAAATAGGCCGCCCAAGAAATGGTATGAAACGCGAAATCACCTTCCTGGCTGCGCTTCTGCTCTCGTCGCTGGCATCGCTGCGCGGGGACACGGCCAATGCGCTCACCCAGCATATTCGCACCACTGGCGATCTCGGCGAAATGCGCGACGCTCAGGCCGTTTGCGACGGCGCTGCAATCAAGCTCTCCACCACCAAGGCCGAGCGCCATGCTTGGGCGGTAATCCCGGCTCCCAAAAACGGCTGGAAACTGGGGGCGAGAGCCACGGTCACCGCTGAGATCACAAACACCAGCAATGTGCCAGTCGGTGTGATGCTCTGGCTGGTGGGAGATCACGGTTGGAGCGCCGTGGTGGACTCCGCCACGCTCGCTCCCCAGGAGACCCGCACTTTTTCATGTGACCTACGAAAGACCTATCCCGATGGCACGCCCAAGCTCAACCCCAGCGATATAAAACAAATCCAAGTAATGCTGGCCGAGCCAGTCACCCACAATGGGAAGACGCATCTCAGTCCCATCATCACGCAACCGGTCTCCATCGAACTTCGCCAATTGACCGCGCAAGGCGACCAACCGAAATGGAAACGTCCCCCAGGCCGACTGGACGTGCCCGCCATCGAAGATGCCTCACCCGCCCCCGGAAAGCGCGTTCGCTACCGGCTTCCCGGCGATGAGAAGAACTCCATCTACAGCATCCTGAACCTCCCAGCCGACTGGCAAAGCGGAAAGAAGTATCCCGTCATTGTTGAATACCCAGGCAACGTCTTTTTCGCCTCCGCCTGCTACTCCACCGGGCTGCCGGATCAATGCGTCATCGGCTATGGCATCACAAAAGGCCAAGGCGCGATTTGTCTGGGTATGCCCTTCGTGGATCGTCCCAAGGGAGGAGTCGCTGAGAACGGCTGGGGCAATGCCGACGACACCGCAGACTACGTCATGCGCGTGGTGGCGGAGGTATGCGGCAAGTTCGGCGGCGACCGCGAGAATGTCATTATCACAGGCTTTTCGCGTGGAGCCATCGCCTGCGGCTACATCGGCTTGCGCAATGACAAGATCGCCGCGCTGTGGAAAGGCTTTCATGCCTGCCAACACTCCGATGGTGCCAATTGGAACGGCTCGACCATGACCGGAGCCATCGAACGCGCTGCTCGCTTCAAAGGCCAAGCCGTCTTCCAGACGGACAACTCGCAAGACAACTTCCAGCCCGTGATGGATGCGATGAAGACCAAGGTCACTTGGGCGCAATCAGGTCTGCACTTTCACTCCACCGCCATGTTCCTCGACGACCGTCCATCCACACAGCAATTGCGCGAGTGGTTCTGGAGCCTCGTCGGTCAACCGGCTGCGCACCGCTAGTTCACACCACCCATGAAACGATTCACCACACTATTTCTGCTTAGCCTCACCGCCGCATCGCTCATCGGCGCAGATCCCAGCCCCGCGCTGATGCAGCACATCATGAAAGCCGCGGACAAGGACAAGGACGGCAGGCTCTCGCTCGAAGAATACAAACCACTCGACGTGCAGGCGCGTCATCACGGTGACGAACACTTCAAAGCCGGTGACACTGATGGCGATGGCTTCATCGCCGCCGACGAACTCGCTCATGCACTCAAGAAGCAAACGTGGTTCGCCATTCTCAGCGAAGGTATCGAATCCTGCTTTGCCAGAATCGCTGCGAACAGTGACAGTAAGCTCGATGCCTCGGAGTATCGCAAAATCTCCAAGATGGGCCATCACAGCGAGCAGCACTTCAAAGGCGCGGATGCCAACCATGACGGTTTCCTCGATCTCACTGAGTTCACCACTCACGCCGAGGGAAAGCTCAAGCGAGTCGAAAGTGGCGTGACGACGAGGAAACCAAAGAAGTAACCCGTTCTTATATAGCCCGCTGACCACCCTGATTCCATGAAACCCACGCTCACCCTACTCTCCGCTTTTTTCCTCGCATCGCTGCTGCCGCTCACCGCAGCGGAGTTGAAGCTCGCCTCCGTCCTGGCGGATCACATGGTTTTGCAACGAGACAAACCCGTCGCTGTGTGGGGATGGGCGGATGCGGAAGAATCGGTGACCGTCTCCTTCGCCGGGCAATCGAAGTCGGCCATCGCTGCGGCGGATGGCAAATGGTCGCTGAAGCTCGATGCGCTCGCTGCGAGTGACGAATCGCGGACGATGCTCGTGACAGGCAAGGAGGGGCGCAAGATCGAGGTGAAGGACGTGCTCGTGGGCGAGGTGTGGCTCGGCTCCGGCCAGTCGAACATGGCGATGACGGTCGCGGGTTGTTACCACTTCAATGAGGAGAAGGCGGCGGCAAAGTTTCCACTGATCCGTCATTATCGCGAAAGTTCCGGCCCCGCCGAGCAGCCACAGGCCGAGGGCAAAGGCGCATGGCAACTCTGCACGCCGGACACCGTCGGCGGCTTCTCGGCGGCGCTGTATTTCTTTGGTCGCGAGATTCACCGTGAAGTCGGCGTGCCCGTTGGCCTCATCAACACGTCGGTGGGCGGCACGCCGATCGAATCCTGGGTCGCCGCCGAGGTGCAGTCCTCCGCCCCCGAGACGAAGGCGAACTACGATACGCGCTTGGAAGCACACCGGAAGTTCGATCCTGCGCAGGCTCCCGCTTTGCACCAAAAGCAGCTCGCCATCTGGAAAGCGGCTTCCGAGAAGGCCAAGGCCAATGGCACGCCCTTCGTCGTCCCGCCACCGAAGGACCCGCTCGCGATGTGGAAGCTCAAAGGCGGCCCCTCCGGCCTCTTCAATGGCAAAGTCGTCAACCTCGTGCCCTATACGCTGCGCGGCATGCTTTGGTATCAAGGCGAAGGCAACGCCAGCAGCAATCCAGGCCTCTACCACAAGCAGCTCACGCAGCTCGTCACGAGCTGGCGCACGCTGTGGAATGACGAAGTGCCCTTCGCGTGGGTGCAGCTCCCTAACTACACCGCGCCCGGCGAGGGCTGGCCCCGCGTGCGTGAATCCATGCTGAAGACGCTCGCCCTGCCCAAGACCGGCAGGGCCATCACCATCGTCCTCGGCGATGCGAAGGACATCCATCCGAAGAATAAGCAGGATGTCGGCAAACGCCTCTCCTACTGGGCGCTCGGCACCGTGTATGGCAAAAAAATCCCCGCCATCAGCGGTCCGCTGCCCGCAGGCTCGACCATCAACAGCAATGCGATCACCGTCTCCTTCAAGCACACCAACGGCGGATTGAAATCGATCAGCGGTGGCCCGCTCACCGGCTTCCAGATCGCCGGAGCCGATCAGCAGTGGAAACCTGCCGAAGCCAAAATCGTCGGCGACACCGTCGTGGTCAGGAACCCCGAAGTCGCCCAGCCCGCCGCCGTTCGTTATGCCTGGAAAGACTGGCCCGACTACAGCCTCACCAATGGCGCGGGCCTGCCTGCCTCGCCCTTCCGCACGGATGACTGGCCTGTGCCGACGGTGAAGAAGTGAGGATAACAGACAACCAAACAGTATCGGCCCCCGAGTGGCGAAAAATCGAAACCGCCTGGCGCGAAACCGAACTCCACCCAACCGGCAGCACCCTCACCCCGTTGCATTTTGAAGACTTCATCCCCGCTGCGGAGAATCATCTGAGCAAGGCCAGCGATGGCAAGCCGGTGGGACTGGAGCCGGGGAGGGTGCCGAGATGATGTTAGGCAGAAGAACCGAGCTGAGGATCGACCAACCTGGGCGAGAAAGCGCCGAACGCGTCAAGAGCGGAGGCGACGAGTGCGCCCCTGATTTCCCAGGCCATCCTGGTCAGTCCAAGTGTTTGGCCGTCATGGCTTTGACATACAGTTTCGGAGCCACTCCCTCGTTACGCTTGAAGGCGCGGGAGAACTGATACTCCGATGAAAAACCAAGATGCTGGGCAGTTTGTTTCACGCTGCTCCCCTGGTCGATCAGAAGCCGTTTGGCCGCTTCCATCTTCAGCCGGGTGATCGCTCGATAGGGGGTCTCTCCCGTTTGCTTCGCATAGGCATGGCCGAAGGCGGACAAGCTCTGGTTCAAGTGCTTGGCAAGGTCGGCGACGGTCAGGGGTTGATTGATGCGGGCACGAATGAATGCCTCGATCCTGGCTTCCATGCTGCCCGCATGGGCGATGGACTCCATACTGCGGACTTCACGCAGGTGTGTGCCGACCTTTGGTGCGGCAATGAGCCTGCCCAGCAGCCCGAGCATTTCTCCATGCGCCAGCAATTCAAATCCCTGCCGACGATGAAAGGCGTGTTCGCTGATGTGGCGGAGGTGATTGGTCACCACATGGTCGGGATCGCGGAAGTGGCAGTAACCGGCACGGCCGACCAGCGATTGAAACGTCTGTTCCAACTGCCCGCCGAGGCTGAAGATGATCCACGATTCGTATTGGGACTTCCCGGCCTCCTGCCGCTCCCAGTAGCGCAGTTTCGGGCGATAGATGACAGCGCTGCCCGCCTCACGCACAAACGCCTTTCCATCACCGATGCGGTGATGCTGGTCGGCGTGAACCATGTCGATGACCCAGTGGTTCCAGCACGAGGGAAACCAGCAGTCGGACTTGAACTGCCGGACCTCTGTCAAGGCGCTGACGAGCCGCGCGCTGAACCGCTGGCCGTCGAGATCAAAGTTTCCTCCGAGATGCATGATGGGTATTCCTGAGTGTGATTTTACTGAACGCGTCCAGCCAACTGGATTCGTCACATTGACCGTTCAGGAATTGCCATGTTTTCGACAGGTTCGGCCATTCCACGTGCTTATTTTATTCGCTACATTTTTTACACTACAGCTACCACGTCTGCCACCAGTCCGCTATGAACCACGGCTTCACTTACCCTCTCGTCTCGTCCCGGCGCGGTTTCCTCGGAACCCTCGGCGGTGGCTTTGGCGCGGTGGCGCTGGAGGCGATGATGTGGCAGGACGTGCGTGCGGCTCATGCGGGCAGGCTGCCGGTGATTGACCCGCTCAATCCGTATGCGCCACGGATGCCGCACTTCGCGGCGAAGGCAAAATCGGTCATCTTCCTTTTCATGCCGGGCGGGCCATCTCAGGTCGATACGTTTGACCACAAGCCGCTGCTGCAAAAGTTGGGCGGCAAGCCACTGCCGACTTCGATTCGTGACGCGGTGAAGGCCTCGAAGCTGGCCAACGTGCTGCACGGCACGAAGGACGAGTTGATGGCCAGTCCTTACGCGTGGAAGCAGCACGGCCAGTCGGGCATGTGGGTGAGCGAGCTTTTTCCAGAGGTGGCGAAGCATGTGGACGATCTTTGTTTCATCCACTCGATGCAGGCTGATTCGAACAATCACGCGCCGGCGAGCTACCAGATGCATACGGGCGACATCCGCGTGGGAAAAGCCAGCTTGGGATCATGGACGACTTATGGCCTGGGCTCGGTGAATCAGAATCTTCCCGGCTATGTGGTGCTTTTTGATGCGGGACCGCTTGGTGGAGCGGCCAATTACTCGAATGGTTTTTTGCCCGCAGCATTCCAGCCTACGCGCCTGCGTGACAAAGGCACGCCGGTGCTGGATTTGCTGCCTCCCGGTGAGTTCGCCGAAGGACAGCGCGCATCCCTGGATTTCATCCGCGATCTGAATCTGATGCATCGCGAGTCGCGCGCGGGTCTGACGGAACTCGATGCGCGCATCGCCAGCTACGAGCTGGCCTATCGCATGCAATCCTCCGCGCTTGAGGTTGGCGATCTCGAAAGTGAACCAGCCGAGGTGCGGCGCAGCTATGGCCTGGAGCACGGCGAAGCGCGCACGCATAGTTTCGGCAGGAAATGTCTGCTCGCGCGGCGCTTGATTGAGCGTGGCGTGCGTTTCGTGCAGCTCTACGACATGCCGGACAAGGATGGCTGGGATGCGCATGGCAAACTGAAGGAGAATCACACCCCTCGCGCGCGATGGACGGACCAGCCTGTGGCGGCGTTGCTCTCGGATTTGAAACAACGCGGCATGCTCAAGGACACACTGGTCATCTGGGCCAGTGAGTTTGGCCGGACGCCGATGATGCAGGGCGACAACGGGCGCAATCACAACTCCGCCGGCTTTACCATCTGGATGGCCGGCGGTGGCGTGAAGCCGGGACAACGCATCGGCGCCACGGATGAAGTGGGTTTGCTCGCCGTCGAACAGCCGACGGCATTTCGCGATCTGCACGCGACGATCCTCGCCGCGCTCGGCCTGAACAACGATGAACTCTTTTTCGAAGCCAACGGCAGGCAGGAGCGCCTCACCGGCATCGCTGGCGGCGCAAAAATCATCCCCGGAGTGCTGGCATGAAGACACTGATGAAAATGCTTCCCATCCTTTGTGTCACCGCGCTCATGGGTGGAGCCGGTGCCGCTGATCAGCCGCAAGTGACGGAGAGCGAACGTCTGTTTCTCACCAAGGTGAAGCCGCTGCTCGACTCCCGCTGCGTGAGCTGCCACGGCGCGGAGAAGGTGAAGGCCGGCCTGCGGCTCGACTCCCGGGAGGCGTCGCTGAAGGGCGGCGAAAGCGGCCCGGCCGTCGTGCCCGGCAAGCCGGGCGAATCCCTGCTGCTGACCTCCGTGATGCACGCCAAGGAGGACCTCAAGATGCCGCCCAAGGAAAAACTGACGCCGCAGGACATCGCGGTGCTTGAGCGCTGGATCACCGCGGGCGCTCCCTGGCCGGATGCGCGGGTGGCGGAGGCCATAGCGCCAAAAATCATGCCCGGAGAGCGGCTCGGCGATGCGTGGTCGGACCCACGCAATCCCGTAGTGCGTGCCTTCGGCGGCCAGCGGCTCGATCTGTGGTCGCTCCGCCCGGTGCACGCACCCCAAACACCGGAGGTGAAGCGGCAGGAGTGGGCGCGCACCGGCCTCGACCACTTCGTTCTCGCCGCACTGGAGGCAAAGGAGATCGCGCCGCCGCCGATGGCCTCCGCGCACGACCTTGCGCGTCGCCTCTTTTTCGACCTGCACGGCCTGCCGCCCACGCCCGCTGAAGTTGCGGACTTTGAAAGCGAAGCGCGGACCCGGGGTCTCGACGCGGCAGCCAACGATCTGGCGGCCCGCCTCCTCGATTCGCCGCGCTTCGGCGAGCACTTCGCCCGCTTCTGGCTCGACGTCGTCCGCTACAGCGACAGCAACGGCTTCGACTGGGACGAGTTTCGTCCCGAGGCCTGGCGTTTCCGCGACTACGTCATCCGCGCCTTCAACGAGGACAAGCCCTACGACCGATTCATCCGAGAGCATCTCGCGGGGGATGAACTCGTTCCCGGCGCGCCGCGCACCGCGGCGGAGCAGGACGCGCTCATCGCCACCGGCTTTCTCCGCCTCGGTCCGTGGGATAACGCGGCCGGACTCTTCAACGAGCAGGACCGCGCGCGCAGCGAACTGCTGGCCGACCTCACCGAGACCACTGGCAGCGCCTTCCTCGGCCTCACGATGAGCTGCTGCCGCTGCCATGATCATAAATACGATCCCATCACCCAGGCCGATCATTTCCGCCTCCGCGCCTTCTTCGAGCCGGTGCGCTTCGCCGATGATCTGCCGCTCGATCTGGCCCCCGAGCAGGAGCGCATCCGCCACCACAATGCCGTGCTGGACGAGCGCATCGCCAAAACCACGGCCTTCCTCAACGACCTGCTCGCCCTAGCCCGCGCGCGCCTGCCCGCGGCGGACCCGAAAAAGGGCCCCGCTCCCGAGGCAGAGGTGCTCAAGGGGCTGGCCGCCGAGGAAAAAGCCGCGCACGAATCCCTCGGCAAGCTGCGCGGCTCGCTCACCCGCCAGCGCCTGCCTTTCACCCACGGCCTCGTCGCCATGGACAATCCCAAGGACATCCCCGTCACGCGTGTCCTCTTCCAAGGAGATCACACCGCCAAGCGGGATGCGGTGGAGCCCGGCTTTCTCTCCGTCCTCGATCCCAACCCCGCTCGCATCTCCTTGCCTCCGAATCCGCGCAGCAGCGGCCGCCGCCTCGCCCTCGCCAACTGGATCGCCTCGCCCGCCAATCCGCTCACGGCCCGCGTCTTTGTGAACCGCGTCTGGCAGACCCTCATGGGCCGCCCCCTCGTGGCCACGGCCAATGACTTCGGCCTCGCCGGCAGCCGCCCGGAGGATGCCGCGCTGCTCGATTGGCTCGCCAGCGAGTTCGTCCGGCAGGGCTGGTCGGTGAAAAAGCTCCTCACGCTCATCACCGGCAGCGCCGCCTACCGTCAGGCCGCCACGCCCGCTGGCGGGTTCTGGGCCATCCGCCCACCGCGCCGCCTCGGTGCGGAGTCGTTGCGGGATTCGCTGCTCGCCGTGTCGGGCCTGCTGCATCCCAAGACAGGCGGCCCCGCCGTGTGGCCCGATCTTCCGCAGGACGTGCTCGATGCCAATCCCGCCTTCCTCGACGACAACAAGGAAAAAACCAAGGGCTGGTATCCCTCGCCGAAGCCTGAGCAGTTCGCCCGCAGCATCTTCACCGTGCAGAAGCGCAACACCCGCCTCCCCATTCTGGAAACCTTCGACCTGCCGGACAACTCCACGCCCTGCGCCCGACGGAATGTTTCCACCGTGGCCCCGCAGGCCCTCACCCTGCTGAACAGCCCCCTCGCCATCGAGGCAGCCCGCGCCTTCGCCGACCGCGTGCAGCGCGAATCCGGCGGCGGGGACGACCAGACCGTGCGCCACGCCTTCGCCCTCGCCCTCCAGCGTGAGCCTTCCGCACGCGAACACTCCGCCGCCGTGGAGTTCGTGCAACGCCG
>CAJCCF010000165.1 GCA_903960845.1 uncultured Verrucomicrobiota bacterium
TCAATCAGGGCTGGCTCATGCCTGCCGGCAAAGGCGGTGGCCGCCAGATAGCGGATTTTTTCGGCTGAGCAGCCGTGGCGGACGAAGTGGAAGAGGAAGAAGTCGTGCAACTCATAGGGACCGACGGTGTCCTCGGTCTTTTGCTCGATCTGGCCATTGGCACCGATGGGCAGAAGCTCGGGGGAGATGGGCGTGGCAATGATGTCGTGCAGGATTGCTCCGGCCTCGGCTTCATAGAGTTCGGTGGCACACCAGTCGATGAGGTATTTGACGAGCGTCTTCGGCACGCCGGCATTGACGTGGTACATGGACATGTGGTCGCCATTGAAGGTGCACCAGCCCAGCGCAGACTCGGAAAGGTCGCCCGTGCCGATGACGATGCCGCCGGTCTGATTCGCCACATCCATGAGCACCTGGGTGCGCTCGCGGGCCTGAGCATTTTCATAGGTGATGTCGTGCAGTCCGGCGGGATGGCCGATGTCGGTGAAGTGCTGCCCGACGGCGTCCCGGATCCCGATGGTGCGCAGGGTGATGCCAAGCGCCGCAGCAAGAGCCCCGGCATTGCCCTTGGTGCGCTCCGTGGTGCCGAAGCCGGGCATGGTGACAGTCAATGCGGCACTGCGGGGCATCTCAGCACGCCTCAGGGCCTCGATCATGACAAGCAGGGCAAGCGTGGAATCGAGTCCGCCGGAGAGTCCGAGCACCGCAGTCTTACTTTTGGTTTGGCGCAGCCGGCGCGCAAGCGCGGTGGCCTGGATGGCGAAGATTTCCTCACACACGGCGCGGCGATCAGCAGCCGCGGGCGGGACAAAGGGATGAGCGGAGATTTGGCGGAGGAGGCCATTGCCACCACTCGCAACGGCGCCCAGCGTGACACAGATCTTGCGGAACTCAGGACGGGTTTCATCATCGCGAAACGCGGCGCTTTTCAAACGCTCGTGGGTGAGTCGTTGAAGATCGACATCCGCCACGACAGCCCGGGTTTGGAAACTGAAGCGTTCGGTCTCGCCAAGGAGAACTCCATTTTCAGCAATTAGCCCATGGCCCGAATACACAACATCAGCGGACGACTCCCCTGCCCCGGCTCCGGCATAAACATAAGCGGCAAGGCAGCGTGCCGACTGCTGCGAAACCAGACTGCGGCGGTATTGCACCTTGCCCAGCACCTCATTGCTGGCGGATGGATTCGCCAGAACGGTCGCCCCGGCCAGGGCGGCGAGACTGGACGGTGGAACGACGGTCCACAGATCTTCGCAGATCTCCACACCGAGCACCAAACCGCGCAGGTCATCCGCCTCAAAAAGCAAATCAGTGCCAATCGGCACACCATCAATCTCCGTGGCACGAAGCGTGGCGGCGGGAGAAAACCAGCGCCGCTCGTAAAACTCGCCCGAGTTTGGAAGAAAGCTCTTCGGCACATAGCCAAGCACACGCCCCTTGGCGATCACGGCAGCCACATTATAAAGACGACTGTCCACCACCAGCGGCAGTCCCATCACCGCCATGCAACCGAGCCCGGCGCTCGCTTCAGCCAGAACTCCCAGAGCTTCCAGAGCCTGCTGCTGAAGCACCGGATGGTGAAATAGATCCGCGCAGGAGTAGCCGGTCAGACACAGTTCAGGAAAGACCATCAGTCGGCAGCCCTGACCAGCCAGACGCTCCATTTCCTGGAGCAGAATGGCGGTATTGGCCGCCACATCCCCCAGTTTCAATTCAGGCGACACGGCAGCGACTCGGGCAAAACCGTGCTTTTCACGCGGGCAATCAGTCTGGATCGGGGCTGGCATGGCGGCAGTCATAGCACAGATGTCTTTTCAAAAGGCTGTTTCCTGGGTAAATGGGGCAAAAATGGCATGGGTGATAATGTGAGTGCTAATTTTGTGACTCGCGGTCGAGAGTTGCATATATTACATTAGCTCGGATGGTAGCCGGATGCCATTCGTGAGCAAGAAGCAGGTAGAGAATTACCAGTCGGTGTGTGTACAGGCCGGAGTTTCGGGCCGGGAAGCGGCGCGTGGAGCCTGGTGATTTAGCCACGGCTTTGATCGAGCTGCGGTCGCTGCGGGCGATGGTGCAGAAGCAGCGGAAACGCATCTGGTTCCTAGAGAATAAAGATTCAGTCACGGCCAAGCAGCGCCGGCGGCGGCGGGATGTGCTTGCTCAAGATGCGGCAGCGGCTTTGGCAAATTTGGCAAAAGAACCCAGGAAAACAAAATGAGCACAGTTTAGCAATCGAAGTCACCGGCATCACTGGCGAGCAGAAGCACGTCCTGGCTGAAATACTCGCAGACGTAAAAGCATCGGTAGATCGGCTGGCCCGCGCTGCGCGTCGATGGGTTGGTCTGTCGGCTATATCGCTGAATTTTGGGTCGCCAGATAGCGAGCGGACAAGGTCCATGGCCTTCTGACTGCCGACTGCGGTCTTGATTTCCATCTCGCGCTTGTGAGCGGCGACTTCACGCGGCAGGACCGAGTCGGGGAAGAACTCTCGCTTGAGCGCGTGTGCGGCTACCGCTAATGAGGTTCTCAGAGAAGTCCTTGAGCTTCTTGTAAATGACGTGGGCTACATGGTCGAGGTAGATCATGGACTCCACGCCTGCATCATTAACGGGCAAGGCACGAATAGCCTTTTCCTGTGGCTCGGTTGGCACCCGCACAGCAAAGGCTTGGCCCAGCGCGGCGGCTAGACGTGGGCCGGGACTCCAGTGGAAGTTTGGGCGCGCAAAGGCACCTCCCTGCCTAAGTGTTCCAGCTTCATTGAGGCGGGCGAAATAGACATCGCGTATCGCTTGTCCTTGTTCAGCGGTAACTCGTGATCCTCGAATAAACGATTTTCCGGCAGTCCGGCTGTCCAATTGATTTGTGACTCCGTCATGATCGAGATCATACACCGATTTATTTCTCATCACAAGGCGCTCGGCGCGGTTCTCGTGGCCCTGTTTAGGACTGTTTGCACATCAGCCACGCCCAATGGGCGTGGCCGGGTGTCAGACTTTACGGCAGCAAGGTCGGAGCTTCGAGGCTAATGCGGTAGAAGGCGGATTGGCCGGTCGGTGCGGTTGGGTCTTCGATGGTGGCGCTGCCGCTCACGCTGAAGGTGAAGGTGCCGATTCGGTCCCACACGTCCAGATCCGTGCTGGTTTCCAGGTGATAGTTCACTCCGGGCCGCACGTGACTGAGGTCGAGCTTGAAGCTGCCGCCATTGGCACCGGCTCCGGCGGCGATGCTTGGCGCGGCGCTCATAGTTTGTGAGGCATCAACGGGACTGGTTCCCGCGAGGTACTCGAAGTAGTTGCTCTGACCATCACCATCGGCATCACCCAGCGCATCCGCACCGGTGCTGCCAAAGGTGCTCAGCTCGTAGCTGTCGGCGATGCCATCGTTATCAGCGTCAGCCGGATTGGTGGCGACCGTGATGGTTAGGGTCCGCGTCGGTGATTGACCGCCGTAGTAGTCGCTAGCCTTGAACGTGAAGGTGTCCGTGCCGACATAACCAGAGGCTGGAGCGTAGGTCCACTGACCGTTGCTTTGCAGCGTGAGCGTGCCGTGACTCAACGTCGTTCCGGCGGTGCCAAACAGGATGA
>CAJCCF010000166.1 GCA_903960845.1 uncultured Verrucomicrobiota bacterium
CACCTCGCGCGGTCTGGACGCCAAAAGCAATTACGCGATCTGGGCTGAACCCCTGCTGTTGAAGCCTTGAGGCTGCCGGATGAACACGCTGCGCTGTGAATGCTGATTCAGATGAGCGCATTCACTCTTCCGATTTTTCCACAGCCACTCTCCTCGATTTGCCTGTGTTGTACTCCCAGATGTAGAGGCCAAGATTGGCTTCACCGTCACTTGCCCGGTAAAAGAGACGCTCGTTTCCTTCGATGGAAATTGCTGCTGAGATGCGGAAGTCATTTTCTGGAATCGTGATGACTTCCACATTGCTCATCACTTAGCTTTGATAGCGGTAGTTAGGCGCTGTTCCAGACATGGCTCCGGCTTTTTCATCGAGCGCAGGCATGGGATGAATCGGCACCCGCACCAGTTCGCTGATCAAGTGACCGTGCAGGCGCACATACAGCGCTCTGCCCGCCACCATCACCTGTTCCACCCACATGCTGCCGCTGTTGGACATGTCGGTGTTAAAGACGCCCAACGGGGCCACGCGTGCGCCCACAAGCACGGTGCTCATGGCATCCCCGTCCCTGGTGACCTCAAATGAGCCCTCCCACAAATCGCCATCTCCGCCGAAAAAGAATCTGCCGGATGGAGTGAACACCGAGGCACCCACGCGCTCCACACGGCGGCAAAAGACGGGTTCGAAGCCCTTTGCGCCTGGATTCCGCGCATAAAGAGTCCGGCGGGATTTGTCATTGGCATCAGTTCCGCTCAGAAACAACCAATCCCCCACGGCAGTCATCGATGCAGGAGCTGCGGCGAGATCTTCGATCGGCCAGTCATCCTGAACCGGCGTTGCGGCCAGCTTACGCGTTCCTTTGGCATCATGCACATAAACCCCGTTTGCCGTCGTCAGCAGTGTCTCGCCATCGCCACCCCGGCAGAGCGCAGTCACTGTGTCGTTCATCACAGCCGGGCCGAGCCTGAGCTTTGATACTTTGGCCAAATCAATGTCCAGGCGCAGCAGATAGCCCTCGCCCGTTCTCGGAACAAAGGTAACAGATTTCCCATCTGCGGAGAAGAAGGCCTCATCCGCCAGTGAAACAGAGGTCGCCAAACCCAGGGCAAAACCGGACAGAAAAAGGGTACGCATCGAAAAGAAAAGCATGGGCAATGGGGCGAGTTGAGCACCATGTCCGCAGAGATCAATGAGCACTTACACGGCAGCACAGCCATTGCTCCGGCGGCCCGGCAGCGGTGTCATTTCTCATGCATCATTCGTCAGCCCCTCTGAATCCTGATTGCCGAGGCGTGAATCCTGAATCAACAATGCAGCATGTCTCCCCATCCCGCGAACGTTGTGCAACTTTGTCAGGCGCTTGTTCGCATCCCATCCGTGAATCCGGATGGCGACCCAGGCACAGAGCAAACTGGCGAACGCGCCTGCGCCGAGTTTGTGGGAGATTTTTTGCGGGCTGCAGGTGCTGAGGTTTTCTTTGATGAAGTGGAGCCTGGTAGGCCCAACGTCATTGGACGTTTTCCGAGTCTGCCTGCGAGCCATGGACAGAAAAAACCGCGCATCGTCTTCGCTCCCCACACCGATACGGTAAGCGTGGGCGGAATGACGATTGATCCCTTTGGCGGCGAGGTGCGCGACGATTGCGTCTGGGGTCGTGGAGCAAGCGATACCAAGGGTCCAATGGCGGCGATGCTATGGGCACTGCATGAGATGCGCGACGTGATCCCCACGCTGCCGGTGGAAATCCATTTTGCTGGATTGATGTCGGAAGAGAGCGCTCAACTCGGCTCCCAGGATTTTGCACGGAGGCATGGGCCATATGACTTCGCGATTGTGGGCGAGCCGACGTCGATGAAAACGGTCTTTAAACACAAAGGCTGTCTTTGGGCCGACATCCATACTCACGGAGTGGCCGTGCATGGAGCCACGCCGGAAAAGGGCGTGAATGCCATTGTCAAGATGGCCGCACTGGTGCAGGCGCTGGACACGGGTTTCCGACAGCACCTGATCTCTGCGGGCAGTGTGGATGAGTGGCTGGGTATCAATACGATCAACCTGGGCATGATCAGAGGCGGCACACGAAGCAACATCGTGGCAGATCACTGCACGCTGCGCGTGGACATGCGTACCACGCCGGGCCTGAGTCGCGCTGGTGGCGCACTTGCTGTGCTCAGGGAATTTGTTCAGCGCATTGATTCGACGGCCACGATCGACCCACTGCCGGAGTCCTTGCCGCTGGACACTGATGCGGAGAATCCATTTGTGAAGCGTCTAATCCATTGCGGAGCCGACCTCACCGGCGCACCCTGGTTCTGTGATGCGGCATTTCTGGCCGCAGCAGGCACGCCTGCGATCGCCATCGGCCCGGGAAGCATTGCACAAGCGCACACGAAAGATGAATTCATCCGCACGCAGGATCTGGGAGATGGGGTTGCTTTATTCAAGCATTTCATTGCACAACTAGCCAGTTAGACCATGAATCGCCCGGCCTGGATCATCATCGGTCTGCTGGCGCTGGTATCGGCGATCCTGCTTTTGAGAAACAACCGGACCGAAAGCCGCGGGTTTTGTCTGCCGCTGCCTGATCTGAACAACTTCATGATGCCAAAGCCCACGATTTCACTCCCCTACCCTGCTCCGCCAACACCTGAGGCGTGGTCGAAGTTGCCGCCCGCAGACCGCTTGGCCAACATCCACTCACGAGTGAAGCCGCTGCTGGTGGAAGAGATGAGAAAGCAAGGCTTCAAACTCGGTGCTCCGGCATTTCTTCGTGGATTCAAAGAGGATCGTGAACTGGAACTGTGGTTGCAGACAACCCAGGGCTGGGAACGCTTTCGTAACTATCCGATTGCCGCGCTTTCTGGCAGCCTTGGGCCAAAGCTCCGCGAGGGCGACGGACAAACACCGGAGGGTTTTTATGCAGTGAACTCCTCCCTGATGAATGCGAACAGCAAGTATCATCTGGCAATGAATATTGGTTATCCCAATGCCTGGGACATTCAGCATCAGCGCACCGGCAGTTACATCATGATCCATGGCGGCAACGTAAGCATCGGCTGCCTGGCGATGACCGATCCGGTGATCGAGGAGCTTTACCTCATCGTCGAGGCCGCCCTCGCGGCCGGACAATCCGAGGTGCCGGTGCACCTGTTTCCGGCGCGGATGACGAACGAGCGAATGAAGGCTGCCGAGTCAGAGGCTGCTGTCTCTTTTTGGAAAGAGTTGCAGCCTGTTTATGAGGCATTTGAGGCCACCCATCTGCCACCCGCAGTGACGGTGGTCGGCGGGGTCTATCGCGTGCAAAAGTGAAACCACCTCCAGTCCGCCCGCGAAGGCTACTGAATGTCCAGTTCCGGCTTGAAGTCGGCGGCGTGGTATGAACTGCGAACAAGGGGGGCACTTGCCACGTGACGGAAGCCTTTCTTCCGCGCGATCTGCTTGTAGTTCTCGAAGGTGTCCGGATGGATGTATTCGATGACCGGCAGATGCTGCGCTGAAGGCCGCAGATACTGTCCGAGCGTGAGCACGGTCACGCCATGCTCCAGCAGGTCATCCATTGCCTGAAAAAGCTCCACTTCAGTTTCACCAAGGCCAAGCATGAGACCGCTCTTGGTCGCGCATTTGCTGCCGATTTCAGCGGCGATTTCACGAGCACGTTTGAGCACATGCAGACTGCGGTGATATTGCGCCCTGCTGCGCACCAGAGGAGTCAGGCGCTCGACGGTTTCCAGATTGTGATTAAAAATGTGGGGCCGCGCTTTCATCACGACTTCCAGCGCCTCGTTCTTGTCATTGAAGTCGGGCACCAGAATTTCGATGGTGATTCCGGGAACTGCTGCGCGGACAGCCTCAATGGTTTGAGCGAAATGTTCGGCACCACCATCCTTCACATCATCGCGAGCCACGGCCGTGATGACGATGTGGTTCAAACCGAGCCGCTTCGTAGCTTCGGCCACACGCTGTGGTTCATCCGCTTCCAGAGCGAAAGGCTTGGCTGTCTTTACCGCGCAAAAGCCACAGGCACGAGTGCAACGGTCACCTGCAATCATGAAGGTGGCGGTTCCCTGGCTCCAGCATTCCCAGCGATTTGGACACTGAGCTTCTTCACAGACCGTGTGGAGTTTCAGGTCTGAAATCAGGGATTTAGTGCTCCAGAAGACCGGATCACGGGGAAGCTTCACCCGAATCCAATCAGGTTTCTTTTCCTTGTGCAGAGCGGGATCGATTTTGCAGGCCATGAGAATGCTACGAATGTCCCGCTCAGGTGCGATGACAACCAAGGATTGAGCCTTGTGGCAAGAATTTTGATGAAGCGCCGGGTATGTGCCGGATCAGATCGTAGGCCAGGCCCGGTCGATGGAGCGGCGCTTGTAGAGAAATTCAAACATGTTCCCCTCATGCGGCTGATCCCAACTGATGCTCATGGTGCTGAGAGGACCGAGATTGAGGCGATCGATGCTGGGGCACTCAAGCAGAGCTTCGGTGAAGACCGGGTCCTGGGTGATGGCCGTGACGATGAGTGAATAACCGATCTTTGAGAGCACTTCGCTTTGCGGCACTTCGACAACACTGGCGTAAGGGCAGAGAAACTCGCGATTGGCCAGGGGGTGGCTGAAGTTGTCACAATGAATGATGGTCGGGCGCAGGAAGGTGCCGCCCTGAAACTCCACTTTGCGTGGACCATTGCGATACTTGGCGGTGACGTCTTCCGCACCAGGTGTATTGGCGAGATCGGCATCGATCGCTGAATCGATGTAGTCTGCCATCTTGGTGTTGGCAAAGCCGGCAAGACGGGCGTTTTCATCATCGCTTGGCAGCGGTTGCACAGGACCAAGGCGCTGGGCGATGGCATCGGCGATCTCTTTGCCATATTTAGGCACGAGCACGGCGCTGGCATTGATGCAGGAACGTCCGCCATTGTCGCTGATCGAGCTGACCATGACGTCGAGGTAATCCTTCCAGTTCTCGATTTTGTCCTCGCCAATGATGATCTTGCTCCAGCCCGGGCCATGGACCTGCACGGAGGGATTGCCTTCATACATCTTGGCCATGGCGACATCACCAAAGACAAGGTTTCTGCCACTGAGCTTGACGACTTCTCCGCTGCCTTCGTGGTCGGTGGGATAGAATCCGAAAGCCTCAGGCGGCGCGCCAGCTGCAATGAAGGATTGGATCAGGCGGAAGGGAGTCCAGGGCTCTTCGCGGCCGGGCTTGATGATCACAGGAATTTTTAACGCGATGGAGGGCAGCCAGAGAGAGTTCACGGCTGGCGAATTACTCGGCATGATGAGCCCGAGGCTGCTCGTGGTCGGGAAGTAGGAAACTGGGCAACCAGCCTGAGTGCCGAAGCCTTTATCAATGACGCTCATGTCGAGGCCACGTGAGAGTCCGTTGAGGATCATCTCCATGTGAGTCAGCGCGTAATGCAGCTTGGTCATGTTTCGCTTCACCATGACGTATGGCAGACCACTGGTGCGGGAAAGCGTGGCAATGTAATCCTGCGGACTCTGAGTGTGTCCCCTGTCACCGAGTGGCAGGGTGCCATTGAGGAAAAGATCACCTGCTTTAGCCGTGATTTCGATGAGTTCGGCGACGGTGAATTTCTTCAAAGCCGCGCGCGCTTCACTGATGCGGCCAAGATCCTTGCGGACGATGCCGGCATTCACCTGGCTGACTTCGGCGCAGATTTCGCCGGACTTGTGATCTTTGACCTGAACTTTGTCGAGTGACTCGTAGGGGCGACCTTTGCGGAGAGCGGGGAGATGGGGGATGGACATGGGAGGTGGATGGAAAATTGCGGATGCCCGCAGAACCGGGCGGAGAAAACTGGCGGTGCAGGCTGGGTCTTTCAGCCCATCGGATTCACCAGCGTGCCGATGCCGTCGATGGTGATTGCCACAATATCGCCGGATTGCAGTGTGAATTCATCGCCAGGGACGATGCCTGTGCCGGTCATGAGCAGCGCACCCGTCGGGAATGTGTTGTCACGGTAGAGAAAGCCAGCCAATTCCGAAGGTGTGCGCTTGAGTTGGGAAATCGGAGTCTCCCCGGCAAAAACCGGCTCACCAGCGCGGCTGATGGTGATATGAATCTTTGTTTCTGAGGGAAGCAGGTCGCGGGTGATGTTCAGGCAGGGTCCAATGGCGGCGCAGAGTTTGAAGCATTTGGCCTGGGGGAGGTAGAGCGGATTCTCCCCCTCAATATCGCGGCAGGAAAGATCATTGCCGATGGTGTAACCGATAACCTCTCCACGCGGGTTGATGACGAGAGTCAGTTCGGGCTCAGGCACCATCCATTTCGAATCACTGCGCAAATGCATGGCCTGGCCAGGATTAGCCACGCGCTGCGGGGTGGCTTTGAAAAAAATCTCAGGACGCTCTGCGGCATAGACGCGATCATAAAAACTGCCGCCTCCGGCATCCTTACTTTCCTCCATCCGGGCTGTGCGACTGCGATAGTAGGTGACTCCGGCTGCCCATACCTCCTGCGTGCCAATGGGCGCGACGACAGATTCCGGCGCCGGAGCGGAAACGGGCGAACTGGTACCAGCCAGGCCGGCGAGATAGCTGTGCAGATTTTCATGAGCGATCAAACCGTCCCAATCCTGATCGGGAAGACGGTACCAATGATCGGTATGCAGAAAGATGCCTTGAAGGGTGCGATAGAGATGCATGAGAAGGGCGAGATTAGCGGTGCCAGGCGGAGTGTCAAACCGGCAGCATGTCTCCTTGATCACTCGAAATCCCCGACTAACGCAGAAGAGATGAAACTCTCCAAGAAAGCCGAATACGCCTTGCGCGCAGTGCTAGCGATGGCCCGCGCACCGGAGACGACCACCTTTGCCATTCAGGACATCGCCACGAGTGAGCACATCCCGCTCAAGTTTCTTGAGCAGATCCTGCTGATGCTGAAGAATGGCGGACTGCTGCGCAGCAAACGTGGCGTGGGTGGTGGCTACCAATTTCAGAAGTTGCCTTCTCGCATCACGCTGGGTGAAGTGATCACGCTGATTGATGGCGCTTTCATGCCGATTCCATGCGCGGCAGGAGACGCTTCAACTTGCGAATGTGGCATCCCTGGCGGTTGCGGACTGGGGCAGACTTTGGGCATGCTGCGTGATCAGGTGAATGCATGGCTAAACACCACGACGCTGGCACATGTGCTGGAGAGAGAAAAACGTGACTCGGTCACCTTCGAAATTTGAACCGACTTCGCATTTGCCACAGGAACGAAAGACGGCATGATCGCGTTCACCATGAACCACACCGTCTATTTCTGGCTTAAAAATGACCTGACCGCAGAGCAACTGGCTACATTTGAGACCGAGTTGAGCAAACTGCCAAAGATGAGATACATCGCTTCAGGTTCAGTCGGCAAACCTGCTCCGACGGAAAAACGGCCAGTAACCGATCACAGCTTCAGCTACACGCTGACACTGAGTTTCAAGACCATGTCTGACCATGATTTCTATCAGAAAGACTGCCCCGACCACAAGCGCTTCGTAGACACCTGCAAACCGTTTTTCGAGCGTGTCATCGTGTATGATTCCATACCGCTTTAGAAAATGCGTCTTCAGGCAGCCTCTGAAGGGGCTGCAATAATGAAGACTCAGAACCGATCACAGCCTTAAAAAAGCGCGCTGACGATACAGCCATAGGCAAAGCAACCAAAGGACAGCGAGAATGCTGGCCTTTTCGATGACAGGTCCCCATGGCTGAGCAAAAAGGGAAGCCATGCCGTGCTTGGCAAGTTGCTCACGAATCCAACCAGCGGCGAGACTGTGCATGACATAAATAAAGATGCTGTTCATGCCCACGACAACGAGCGGGAAAACGAGGCGCTTCTGCCCGGCAATCTCAACGAGCCAATAGAAGAACGTCAGCATGACGAGCACCCATCCACCGCTGAAAAGCACCCAGGATGGCGTCCATAGACGCTTCACAATAGGGCAGGCAACAATGCCAATAACCGTCCCGAGAAGCAGGCAAACGGCAGCTGCGGCAATCAATCGCCCACATTTTTGCCCGGGACTGCGCGCACTCGTGAGCAGAAAATTTCCCGTCACGGCACCACCGAGCATCGTGGCGAGGGCTGGCACAAAATTCAGCGTCGTGTAGCCCCCTGTGTTGGTGATGAAGGGCTGGGCCTGAGGAAGAAGATTGAGAAACCAGCGATCAAAATCAGCAGCAGCATTCAGCCCTTTGCTCCAGTGACCAAACAGGCCCGGCAACAGATCTTTATCCGAGGCGCCGACGGCAGCAAAATCAAATCCTGGACCAGGCAACGGGTGCTGGAAGAACCAATACCAGTAAACGGTCAAAATAAGGATAATGGCCGCGATGCAATACTCCCATCCAAAGCGCGCCAGAATGAAGAGAAAAACGTAACCAAGTCCGATTTGAGCGAGCACATTGGTAAAAATCCAGACCGTCTGGGTGTCCGTGGCGCGAGTAGAGAGAACCACCGCAAGCAGGACCAGAATGACGGCACGAATAAAGGCATGACAGGTGAGACCAAGGAACCCCTGCCCAGCCTCTTTTCTCCGCTTCACGGAAAGCGGCACAGCAATTCCAACCATGAACATGAAACTTGGCTGAATAAGGTCCCACAAGGCACAACCTTCCCACGAAACATGGGAGACTTGCCAGGAAATCTGCTGCCACCACCAGGAGTCGGGTTGAGTCTCGGCCATTTTTGCCAGACCGAGCCCCGAGGAGGCCATGAGCAGCATGATAAATCCGCGAAATGCATCAAGAGAAACGAGGCGCTGGGTGGGTGGCATGGGCAAATTACGCTTCATAAGTCCCGGGCTTTCCCCTTACCAGCTCAAGTCAAAAAAAACCGTCCGTGCCAAGATGGCTCGGACGGTTTTTTCAGACCGAATAAGGGTCGGCTTCAATCCTATTTTTCCACCCAGCGGACAGCTTCCATCAGGAGTTCGCGAGCTGAGTCGAGACCGAGTTTTTGGCGGATATTAGCCTTGTGAGCATCCACCGTTTTGGCGCTGAGGGCAAGCTTTTCAGCAATCTCATGCGAGTCGAACCCACGACCGACCATCTCGAAGACCTCAAGTTGGCGATCACTGAGCATGCGCCCGGGTTCACCGCGTGCACCGGAGCGGGGGCCACCACCAGAGACAATGCTCCCGAGCAGACCGGCGCTGAAAAAGAACCCGCCACCCACCACCTGTCGGATAGCCATTAAAACACGCGAAGCTGGTTCACCCTTCATCACGTAGCCCATCGCACCGGCGCGCAGACTGCGCTCAGCATAGACATTCTCATCGTGCATGGAGTACACCAGAATGAGAATTTCAGGATGTGATTGTTTCAGTTTTTTAATGAGATCCACCCCGCTGCGATCCTTGAGCGTGATGTCAAGAATGATGGCGTCAGGTTTCAACTTGGAAAGCTGTTCCAAGGCGGTGACCGAGTCTTCAGCGGTCCCAACGACCTGAAGATCATCAAGCCCCTCCAGCATCTTCTTCAGGCCTTCAATGACTACGGGATGGTCGTCGAGAATATATATTTTGTGTTTCATGGTGTTAGTATGTGGGTTCTGTGTTGGGTTTGGGGTGATCTATTTTCGCGGACGATGCCAGCGGAAATCTGCAGATGACACTAAGGCCGCCATCTGGAGGGCGATTGATGGAGAATTCGGCGTGAATCAGGCCAGCCCGGTGCTTCATCACACGCAGACCAATGCCTTGCGTGACCTGTGCTGGCGGGCATTCAAATGGGACGCCGTCATTGAATATCTCCAAAACACCATGAGAAGAATCATCTGCACGCAAGGTGATGCAGACTTTTTGCGGACGCCCATGACGAATGGCATTGTTAGCAGCCTCTTGAGCGATGCGGAAAAGATGGCCAGATGCGCTGCGATCCTCAACCTTGAGGGTAGTGTCTAATTTCGTTTGGCATGATATCCTCAATGAACTTCGCAGAGTCTCTGCGAGCAAAAGCAAGGAAGTGGCTAAGTCCCGATCCTCAAGGGCCGTCGGCGACATGCAGCGAGAAAGTTGTCTAACGTGGAGAATCGCTTGCTGAACCAAATCAAAAATACGTGAGGCAGCTGTTTTTTGAGAGCCTGAGAGATCACCAGCCAGAGATTCAGTCATGACACCAATCCCTGTGAGCAACTGCCCGACCCCATCATGGAGGTCGTGTCCTATTCTGGCCTGCTCGTGCTCCACGGTTTCCATCATCAATTGCTGCAGGCGATTTTCTTCAGTCACATCAACAGCGGTAATAATGATGTTTTCAACCTGACCTTGATCATCCCTCGTAGCGGTGTTGTGAATCTTCATGATTCGCAATTCACCGGATTTAGTGCGGGCCCGGGAGATTCCCGTGACACGTTCAGCACCTTCAAAGATCTGTCTCATCCGGTTGCGCGCCATGGGTTCCTCAGAGGGATCAACCAATCCGCAATCCCAGATGGATTTCCCGATCAGTTCGGAAGACTTGTAGCCTGAAGCGCGCTCCACAGCTGGATTCACCATGACAATTCGTCCGTCTCGATCAAGCATCCCGATCATGGCGGCTGATTCACGAAGGAGCCTGTCGTTCAACTGGTGTTGCTGCGCCGCTCTCAACTCCGCCTCGCGGCGGCCAGTGATATCCTTTAAAATAACGATCCCGAACGTCCCTGTTTTCTGCCGATCAGGCAGTAAGGTCACCACACCGTGTGCAAAAATTGCCCGACCATCGCGTTTACGGAGCGTGGCCTCCATTTCACGATAAAATCGGCCCTGCTGTTCGGCCCCGACTTGCCAGGCGGTGACCTCATCCTGGATTGGAGATTCAAAAATGTCCTTGAGCGCCCTCTGATAGAGATGCCGATCTGCATAGCCCAGCATTCTGCGTAAAGTTTGATTCGTTTCAATAATCGTGAATCGGTCATCAAAAGTAACCACTCCACAGGGCGTATTTTCAAACAATGCCTTGTAGTAAGCCATTTGACTGCGGTTGTGGCGTTCACCCTCAACCTGTTCCTTAATGTCCCGCAGAGTAACTAGGACTTTGTCATTCGGAAAAGATTGAAGGGTTAATGAAACCGGGCATGTCCCGCCATTTGGAATAATCAGCATGGCACGCTGTTCCATTGTACGATCCCGACAAACATCTCTCTTTCGAATCGGAACGGTGAACAAAGAATCGAAGGACAGGCCTAACGGTTTGCTTGGGCTGAAACCTAAACGCGCCTGAACCGCTTGATTTGCGTAAAGAATACACCAAGAAGCATCCAACAAAAACACGCACTCAGCCCATCCTTCCATAAGAATTTGTGTGACTAAGTGAGCTGCACCATCAATTGGATTGAGACTTCTTTCAGCATTGGCAACAGACTCAGCAGAGCAGACACTAGCTGAGAGTTCTTCCATGGAGGGCTGAATGAGGGATAACTGTCTCATTGTAATATTACGAATTTTGACCAGACAACCTAGTGACTAGCCAGAACTTAAGAAACATGTTCAG
>CAJCCF010000167.1 GCA_903960845.1 uncultured Verrucomicrobiota bacterium
ACCGGTGCGCCGTAGGTGAAGGTGCGCAGGCTGCCATTGATCTTGGCCACCATGCGCGCTGTCAGCGGACCGCTCAGCGCCGCTGGCACGATGGCGGTGAAGGTCTGTGGCTCGATGTCTGAATACGCCGTGCAGCGCACCTCCGCTCCCGCCGCCGGTTTCAGGAACAAGCCCTGCTGCACATCGGCCCGGTCGAACTTCAGGTTGTTCCCACGGATCTGGATCAGATCACCCGGGGTGTACTTGTTCAGCGCCCCATTGGCCTGGCTGATGATGGAGTCGATGTTTGGCAGCACGCGGCCCAGCTCGCCCATGTGCTCCAGCGTCAGCGTCTCCTGCCAGGTGCGGATCACGTCCGCCGTCAGGGTGATGGCGATGTCCGCGTTGATGTCCGCCGCATTCTGAAAGCCGTCCGGGTCCGGTGAGCTGCCACCGCTCGTCGGGAAGAAGCGCAGCAGCCCCAGAAAGTTGTTCGAGTAGATGCAGCCCGCGCTGCAATGCGTGATGTGGTGCACAAAGCCGCGCAGCACCGCCTCGACGATCTGCGGGGTCGTCGCCGCATCCGTGGCGATGTGGGTTAAGAGTTCCGTGTCACCGATCGGCTGATCCTTGACCGCACTGGTGGTATAGCCCCCTTGGGAGCCCTGGCGTGTGTTGTATTTAAAAGCAGACATGGCTGGTTTGGTAGGTGTTGGTTCAATGTTGGTTGGCTTGGCCCTCCGGTGGAAGGGCTTCTTCTTTTTCACCGGCGGCACAGGCACCGGCGTGGCGTAGGGAACAAAGCCGGCATCACCCGGCTCCAGGTAATAACTCGGACTCCCCCACCGCAAATTCGGGTCATCCCAGGTAAAGGGCGTGCCCGTGATGGGGTTGATTGCATCCCAATGAAGTGGTTTCATGGTTTGAATCAGGATTAACGAACAGCATTTCAATAAAAACCCCGCGCCGAGGCAAGATTTATTTTCCACCCCGCCCAACCAACAGCACTGCGGGCTCCTCCAAATCCCAGCGCCACCCACCACCCCGGCAAGCCGGAGACTGGCTGAAAAGGAGCTGGTGGTGAAGCCAGTCTGAGTTTCATGGCTTCTTGCGCCCACGACGCGCACCTCATCAGGCCAGCGACTCGAAGAATTCGCACTCCCCTGTGCGGGCAACCCCATCTTGATAGGCCGCGCACCCAAGGCTTGACCTCTGGCGGCTTTATCGCTGCAATCAGCTCATTGATCAAAAACCCATTCGTTTCGTGAACGCCCCCCCTTCACCCCAACTCAACCCCGTTCGTCCACAGAAAACTGTGGGCGAATCTGATTCGTCCACAATTAAGTGTGGATAAACAACGTTCGCTTTAGAAAATGAACTGGCCCGATATCGCATCCTTTGAAGCAACCGTCGGTCGCCTTGCTACCGCAGAAGACACCCGCGCGAATCGGGCTTCATTTCTTCTGGAGGTCGATGGCGTCAGAATTGGAACACCAATTGATATGCACCTTCCTTGCTTCGCTCTTTATCGCGACGAGGATGCGAACGAGTCCAAGCGAGCCGTTGTCTTTCAGGCTGAGGAGGCCGACGGGATACGATATTTCGGAGGATGGCTGATAGACGATGAGACCCAGATCGTGGGATTTGAAGACGACTTCGACCTTCTCAGCCGAGAACAAATCCAAAGCGAACAAGACGCGGATGGCAACCCCCACT
>CAJCCF010000168.1 GCA_903960845.1 uncultured Verrucomicrobiota bacterium
ACCAATCCCGTCGATGCCGCCCAAACGTTGACCACCGCACCAAGCATCGCCGCCGGAGCCAGTGCCAATGGCGGCAGCTTCAAGCTCGACCTCAGTCACGTGCGCCCCGGAGTGAATTATCATCTGGAAACCAGCAGTGATCTGGATGTCTGGAACCGGATCGGCACCTTCACCTTCAGCGTGAGCGGCAGCGCCACCATCGAAGACCCGACCGCACCGACAGGTCAGCCCGCCTTCTACCGCATCAGCCTCGAAGCCCCGGCCTTGCTGCCGTAAATTCTAATACCCCGCCATGCTCGATGGAGCGTGGCGGATGTCGGGTGGGTTACGCAGTTTTGAGTGAGCTTTCGTATGACAAGGCTTGCCTTTGCACATGAAACCTCGCAGCATGGCCATCCCACCATGAAACGCATCCTTATCCTCGCCGCGCTCGTCACCACCACCATCCTAGGCGTGAGTTGCAAGAGCCCGAAAGGCAACATGCCCGCTTACGGATTCCAGACTTCACGTCCGACGCTTTTGCAATAAACTTAAAACCGTAGTTGAGAGCCGGGTGATTCAAACTCAACTCCTTGAATCTTCCGGAGTTCAATCACTCAAGAAGTGAGTGATTGAGGTGGCTTGAACGGCTTTCGTTCCAAGTGCTCAACAAGAAACTTTCAACACGGTTTCTGGAATCAAGCCGGGCGGCGTGAATCGTCAGGTTGGTTCAATGAGGATGCCGGTCACACGCCGAGCAATTCCCGGGCCTCGGCCTGTCCCGGGGCGGGGCGCCCAAATTCACTGGCTGTCACGCGCGCGAGTGCGGTGAGGTGACGCCAGCGGAAGGCGGGCCGGGTGCGGTGGAACTCGTCCCGGCAGGTCTGGTAATACTTCTCGGCGTGGAGGGCTCCGTCCTCACTGACCGCGAAGCGCAGCAGCAACTCAAACACCGCTTTTTCAGGCAATCCAAGCGAGCCGTAGCGATGCACCACGGCACTGGCGTGGGATTGCATGTTCTGGCGGATCATCGCCTCAAGTTCAGCGAGCAGTTTGGCTTGATCCGTGGCGGTCATCAGACTGACCTGGCGCCTGGATGGCACTGGTTCCCATTCCAGGAAATCACGGGTGCCGCGATCCCGCGCGATCTGCCACGCGCCCAGAATGAGGCAGGCAAAAATGTTCCGTCCCTGGCTGGCCTGCGCGAGATTCCGCCAGGCATGAATGGAGTCGCTGGCATGAACCCCGACGGAGTCGCCATGCACACTGCCGGTTGGCTTGCCCTGGGATTCCCATTCAGGCGGCCGGCCGTGATCCCGCAGCACGAGTTGATTGGCCGCGAGCGAGATTGCTTCACCGATTTCATGAGGATCAAACCCCTCCGCAAGCGCCGCCGCCACGGCACCTGCGGCTTGCTCCGGCGTGCCGTTGAACAGGGTCACGCTGAGCTTTTCAAGCACGGCATCCTCCATCGAACGCGTGCCTGGATCACGGCCGTGAAGTTTATGTTCATCCAGCAGTCTGGTCAGCGTTTTTGCATGTGCATCCCATTCGGGCCGGCGATGGCTTTCCGCGTTCAGGCAGTAGCGCAGCGACTGGCGCAGCAGCGTGGTCGCATGTTCACGGCCCACGACACCAATCAAATCCCACGCCCGGTACGGCAGCACCGTGCGGTGTACTTCCGTGTCATCCTGCACACAGTTCAGCAGCGCGTTCAATCCTGCGCTGGCGTCCCGCTGCATCAGGGTAACAAAAAGCTTTTCGGCGCCCGCCACATCCCGGTGCTTCACCGCCTCATGCAGCTGATCGGACGTCACTTCTCCGGATCCCGGTGCAACCGGATGCAGCACCTCACCGCCACGCCCGCCGTTTTCCTGAATACGATTGGTGTTGCGGTACAGCACCTTGAAAACCGGCAGTGCCTGCTGCGCCTCCGGCATTGCGCCCGACATCTTCAGCGCCGGGCTCAGTGCCATCAGCGTGTGAAAACCAATGTAGTCCTCACCGCCAAACGTGCGCGCGTTCGCCAGCACTCCGGCAGCCACGAGACGCTTCAGCGGCACGCCTGACTTGAGTTTCGCGGACAGGGCTGGCTGCAGTTTGGAGACCGGAGTTTCCTGCATGAAACAGACAAGCGGCTCCAGATCACCAAAACCCAGCGCGGGCGCCTCCCCGGCAAAAGCGGAGCTGATGCCAAACTCGGCAGCAAGTGCGGGGCCGATGGTGGCGAGCAGGGTGCCCTTGCTTACCTCGGAAAGAAAGCGACGACGGGATTGCGGTTCATTCATGGATTGACCTCCCTTTTGGAATTGATTCGAGTGTTCCGGTTTCGGCCCCCGGGGTCAATGCTCAAATGCGAGGTCCTCATGGGAGCCCCAGGGCTTACCCATCAAAATGATAAGGGGCGTTTTGCCACAGGATTAACAAGATTGTCAGGATGAACAGGTCTGAAAATCCTGTTCATCCTCCGAATCATGTAAATCCTGTAATTGAGGAGGCACTTGCAAAACCCTCCCAAATCTCTGTGCTTCTCCGTGTCCTCTGTGGTGTATCCGTATTGCCTGCCACAGAGAGCACCGAGAAACACAGAGGTTATGCAAGAGGCTCTGAGGTCAGATCTACAATCCGTTGCCGATTTGATGCGAAGTCCGCATGGGAACCCCAGTGAGAACTTGCGCGGCAGCAGGCCTGTGGCACAGGGCAGGCGCATGTTCACGCTGCTGAAAACCGCCTGGCGATTTGTCATTGAAAACAACACTCCCGTCATCTGGCGTGCTTTGATCAGCCGTGACGCGCATCCACTGCTGCAGTTTTTCAAGTACGGCATGTGCGGGGTCGCCGCCACGGTGATTCATCAGGGATTGTTTTTCGCCCTCGCTTACTCTTTCCTGCCTGCCGGGGATGGCATGATCGTGGACGGAAAACCCATCACGAACGAACTGCGTTACTGGAATGGAATCATCAACAACACCATCGCCTTTCTTCCGGCGCTCGTATTCTCCTATTGGCTGAATGCACGCTTCGTTTTCACTCCCGGAAGGCACAAGCCCGTCATGGAATTCGCGCTCTTTGCGCTGGTGGCCAGCATCGGCAACACGGCAGGACTGATTGGTGGCCCAAAGCTCATCGACTGGTTCGGAGTTCCCACCTGGGTGTCACAGCTCACCTTCATTTTCACCTCGTTCCTGGTGAACTTTCTGTGCCGGAAGTTTGTGATTTTCAAAAGCTAGGGTGAAATGAAAAAGGGCACTGAAGCGGATCGCATCAGTGCCCGTAAAATCCCGCAGAACGGGTTGGTTAGCCGAGGTCGCTGACCTTCACGGGTTTGCCACCCTGCTCGGCACTCTTGTCGGAGGCGAAGATGACCTCAAAGCTGCGCAGGGATTCCTGGAAG
>CAJCCF010000169.1 GCA_903960845.1 uncultured Verrucomicrobiota bacterium
CAGGCATCCAGCCAGGGCATGGCGAGATAGCGTTGATTGCCGCATTCATGGGCGGTGAACGGATCCACCGAGACCCCGATGAGACCGCCCCTTGAACGCACCGCAGTGAAGAAGGCCTCGTTGGAAGCCCAGGCGCCGGCGAAGCGGCCTTCTTTGACGGTGACACCTTCCTTGGTCCCGAGATTGCACATGATCGGCACCGACAGCGCTGTTTCAGGAACGGTGTGTGTCTTGATCGTCGAACGACTTGGGTTTGCCTCCAGCAAGGGCACGCCGGAGCGCAGCCATGCCGCAGCGACGCGCTCAGGATGCATCAGCACCATGCCGCCAGCCCAGTGCCCGCCGCCGCTGTGCCCCCAAAGCGCCCATGGCACTTTCGAAAGCTCGGGATGACCGCTTTGTGCCCCGAGATCGACGAGGCCTTTCTGAAACGCCGCGCTGGAGCCGTTGCGCGGATCACACCACATCTGGCACTCGGCTTTGTCCGGCTGCTCGTAGGATGGGGCGAGCAGGGCGCAATCATGCTTCTTTGCCAGCGCCTGCCAGTGCAGGTCAAAGGCACCCGTGAGACCCGATTTGCAGGAGCCTTCACCACAACCATGCTGATGCACAATCACGCCGCGCAGCGCCTTCACACCCGGAGGAACCCAGACGGTGTAGTTCACTGGATACACAAGCTCACCCGGCTTGTCCGAGGCCTCATAGCGGACGCGGTAGTAAGGCGGAGCAGCCTCGGGAAAAACATCATACGGCGCTTTTTGAGCAGATGCGGAACCGGCAAGGGCCAGGAAGAAAAGGGCGAGAAGACGCATGGGTGAATGATTGCTTGGAGTGGGTGCAGGCATGAACCATAAAAACGCTGCCAAATCGGCAAGCATGCGTGATGATGCTAAAAAGACGCTGCTATTTGTCCCCTGCGCCACCCGGACGACCAAGTTTCTGCATCAGCACACGGGCCTGACCGTTGCTGCAACTGAACAGGGGCATCCTGCCACGATAAGTCCCGGGTCCGGAGGCATCCCGGCCGCTGCATTGCCAGATCAGACACACCTTTTGCTAGCATGATTGGAAAGAGGCATACGTTCTACTCGCCCACCCAATCATGAAAGTCCGCCTTCTCACCCTCTTCCTTTCGTCTTTCACCCTCCTGCATGCAGCATCGGCGCAGGATGGCTTCAAACCTTTGTTCAACGGCAAGGATCTGACAGGCTGGGATGGCAACCCTGAACTCTGGAGCGTGGAAGACGGCTGCATCACCGGCAAGACCACCGGCCCGGAGCAGCTCGCCTACAACCAATTCCTCATCTGGCGCGGCGGGGTGCTGAAGAACTTTGAATTGCACGCGAAGATCAAGCAGGCGGGCAACAACACCGGCATCCAGTACCGCAGCAGGGAACTGCCGGAGAACGGCAAATGGTCGGTCGGCGGTTATCAGTGCGACATTCATCCAGCCACGCCTAACAATGCGATGGTCTATGAGGAGCGCGCGCGCGGCATCATCGTGCAAAATGGCCAGGGAGTTGTCGTGGACCCGGAGGGCAAGCGCTGGCTGGCTTCCGAGCATGAACCGGTGAAGGTCGACATTGCCGAATGGCACGAGTACACCGTCATCGCGCAGGGCAATCACCTCATCCACAAAATCGACGGCAAGGTGACCATCGACCTTCTCGATTTCGAGCTGGCGAAGCGTTCGCTGGAAGGCATTCTCGCCTTCCAGATTCATCGCGGACCGGCGATGAATGTGCAGATCAAGGACGTGATGCTCAAAGAGCTGCCGGAGGGTGGCGTGGTATCGTTTGAGAAATCCGCGATCCCGAGCGACGCGCAGATCATTGAGGCGAAAGCACCCGCCAAGGCCAAAGGAAAAGGCAAGGCACCCGCAAAGGCAGCCGCAGCACCGAAGGCCGATGCGGCCAAGGGCAAAGGCAAAGGGAAAGGCAAGGGCCCGGAGAAAGCCAAACGTCCCGATGCCGTCGGTCCCGCCATTGGAGCGAATGTGGCCACACCGGTCACGAACATCAAAACGCTGCCCGACTTCAAAGTGGAGCTGCTCTACAGCGTGCCCGGCGGTGAGCAGGGATCATGGGTGAATCTTTGCACCGACGAAAAAGGCCGCATCTACGCGAGCGATCAATACGGTGCCCTCTACCGCTTCAATCCACCCGCCGCGGGTCAGGCGCTGAAGCCGGGTGA
>CAJCCF010000170.1 GCA_903960845.1 uncultured Verrucomicrobiota bacterium
AGGTGCGTTCGCTGGCGGATTGGACGGTGAAACGCCGCCTGCAAAGCATCTCCGGCATCGCTGAAATCCTCAACATGGGCGGCGGCGTGAAGCGCATCGAGATTCAGCCTGACCCTTACAAAATGCAGGCCACTGGCGTGACCTTTGATGAATTGGAACAAGCCGCTACTGAGGCGGCGAACACCACCACAGGCGGCTTCATCAACACCGGTCCCACTGAAATCATGGTGCGCAATCTCGCGATGACTGTGGAGCTGGACGACATCGCCCGCACCGTCATCAAGAAGATCAACGACCGCCCTATCTCCATCGGCGACGTGGCGGAAGTCGTCTGGGGCATCGAGCCGATGCGCGGCGATGCCACGGTCAGCGTCGCCCCGGAAAAATCCGCCACTTACGGCGTCATCATGTCCATCACCAAAGCACCCGGCTTTGACACACGAAAGCTCACCGAGCAGATCAAGACCGCTCTGGACGAACTCAAGCCCACCTTCCCGCAGGGCGTCGAGACCACGCTGCTGTTCCAGCAAAAGGACTTCATTGATAACGCCATCGGCAATCTCACCGAAGCCATTCGTGACGGGGCCATCATGGTCACGATCATTCTGTTTCTGTTCCTGCTGAACTTCCGCACCACGTTCATCACCCTCATGGCGATGCCGCTCTCCTTCGGCATCACGATGCTGGTCTTCAAGTGGCTCGACATCAGCGTGAACAGCATGACCCTCGGCGGCCTCGCCGTCGCCATCGGCATGGTCGTGGATGATGCCATCGTGGACGTGGAAAACGTCTTCCGCCGACTGCGCGAGAACGCAGCGCTGCCCCATCCTCATCCGCGCCTGCAAGTCATAGCCAAGGCCTCCGGTGAAGTGCGAAACTCCATCCTCTACGCCACGGTGCTCATCATCCTGGTGTTCCTGCCTCTGCTAGGACTCACTGGTGTGGAGGGCAAGCTGTTCGCTCCCATCGCCATCGCCACGATCATTTCGATGATGGCCTCCTTCATCGTCTCGCTTACCGCCATTCCGGTGCTGTGCTCGCTGCTGCTCAATCCGAAACACGGCCACGAGCACAAGGACGGCTTCCTCACCCGTGGCATGAAATGGCTGCTGGAAAACACCCTGCTGCGTTTCGGCCTCAGCCAGCCGCTCGTCATGCTCGGCATCGTCCTCATGATCGTCATCGCCGCGTTCTCGCTGTATCCGAAGATGAACAAGGACTTCCTGCCCAAGTTCCAGGAAGAAACCGCGCTCGTCGCCGCCACCGCCGCGCCCGGCACCTCGCTGGAGGAGATGAATAAAATCTCCGATGTCATCGAGCAGCAGATCCTCAGCGTGCCGGAGGTGCGCAAAGTCGGGCGGCGTCTTGGCCGTGCCGAGCGTGGTGATCACGTCGTCCCTGTCTCCACCGCCGAGTTTGACGTGGACTTCCGTGAGCCTGAGACCGAGGACGGGCATGAGGGCAAAGGCCGCAATCGCAAAGAAATCCTCGCCGACATCACCGCCAAGCTCAAAACCGTGCCCGGCGTCTTCGCCGTCGTCAGCGGCCCGCTCGCCGACCGCATCGGCCACATGATGAGTGGTGTCTCCGCGCCCGTTGCCATCAAGGTCTTCGGCCCCGACCTCGACAAGCTGCGCCAGATCGGCATCGAGATTCAAACCATCGCTAAAACCATCCCCGGCTTTGAGGATTGCAAACTCGACCAAACCTCATCCATCCCGCAGCTCCGCATCGAGGCTGACCGCGACCGCGCCAAGGCCTACGGCATCGCCCCTGGCAGACTCAACGAACAGCTCTCTGCTTTGATCGGCGGCAAAGAAGTCGCCGAGCTGCGCGAAGGCCAGCGAGCTGTGAATCTCGTCACCCGCCTGCCCGTCGAGTGGCGCGATTCGCCGGACAAAATCGCCGAGCTGCCCATCGAAGCCGGTGAAGGCCAGCACATCCCGCTTTCCCTCGTAGCCGACGTGCGCGAAGCCAAAGGGCCGAACGTCATCTTCCGTGAGAACTCGCAGCGTCGCTTCGCCCTCGCCATCAAGCCAACCGTGCAGGACGTGACCAACCTCGTCACCCGCATGAGGGATGAAGTGACCGCGAAAGTGAAGATGCCTGAAGGCTACTTCATCACCTTCGAGGGCGAGTTCCAGGCGCAGCAGGAGGCCACGCAGCGCATCGCCATCTTCACGCTCGTCATCTTGGCCGTCATCGCCTTCCTGCTCTACGGCTACTTTCGCACGCCGTTCTTCGCCCTCCAGGTGCTCTGCGACATCCCGCTCGCCCTCGTCGGCGGTCTGGTCTTCACCTACTTCAAGCTGAACAACATCAGCATCGCCACGCTCGTCGGCTTCATCGCCGTCGCCGGTGTTGCGGCTCGCAACAGCATCATGCTCATCAGCCACTACCTGCACCTCATGCAGCATGAGGGTGAGGGCTTCACGAAGAAGATGGTCATTCGCGGCACCAAGGAACGACTCGTCCCCGTGCTCATGACCGCGCTCGCCGCAGGCATCGGCCTCATCCCGCTCGTGCTCGCAGCGGATCAACCGGGCAAGGAAATCCTGCATCCCGTGGCCGTCGTCATCGTCGGTGGACTCGTCACCAGCACCCTGCTCGGCCTCGGCGTCACGCCCACGGTGTTCTACACCTTCGGCAGAAAAGCCGCCGCCAGTGCCATTGAGAATGATGCTCCCGCATCGCACTAGCCAAATGAATTTCCAAAGCGACGAACTCATCAGAGCCACCGCCGCCAAGGCAAAACCAAACCAAACTGAATCCAAACCAAACCAGACAAACATCATGAAAAAACTGCTCACAACCACACTGTTCACACTAGCCCTAGCCTTCACGGTCAATGCCGCCGACAAAGACAAGCACGATCACGAACATGCAGCCAAGGCCGGTCCCACCGGCGGCAAGCTCATCACCGAAGTCGAGCCTCACGTCGAGTTCTTCGTGAACAAAGACAAGAAGGTCGAAATCCGCTTCATCGACGACGACATGAAAGTCGTCGCCCCTGGAGCACAAGTCATCAGCGTCACCCTTGGCGACCGCTCTGCTCCTACCAAGCTGAGCTTCACCAAGGATGGCAACATGCTCATCAGCGACAAAGCCGTCCCCGAAGGCAACGACCTCCCCACCGTGGTGCAAATCCGCGAGAAGGAAGGTGCCAAGGCCGTCACCGAGAAGTTCAACCTGAACCTCGAACAGTGCCCTACCTGCAAGAACAAGGAATACGCCTGCACCTGCGCCCACGGTGAAGAGGAGAAGAAGTAACCCTTACGCCAGCGCCCGCCACAGCACCGCTCCACCGTGAAGCGGTGCTGCTGGCCGGGGGCACTCATCACCCACATCGCTTGATCGTAATCACCCGCTATCTCCGGCTCGTCGCCGTGCTGCTCGCCTGCTTGTCAGTCGGGCTGCACTGGAGTGCTGTGCAGGTGGTGGGATGGGTGGGCATGGCGGTGGAGTTTTCCCGCACACGCCCTGTCGCAGACGCGCTGGAGATGACTTTCGATGGAAAGCATCCGTGCGACCTGTGCAAACTCGTTCAGAACCACGGGCCGCTTTCAGAAGACGATCCTCAACGCCCCTCGGAGTCCAAATCCGAACTCAAACTTCTCGTGGCTTCCATTTGGGAGAACCCGCTCTTCTCTGTGAAGCCACCACCAGAGATCGCCGCATTTCCTGATGAGCCTAGACGGGCCTCGCTGGCAAGGGAACGCCCACCTGTGCCGCCGCCACGAAACGCCCTTTACCCCGCTTGATCTTTTGAATGTGCCCCCACGGTCGGGGGCTGGCTCCGCGCTTGTCCGCTGCGGGCCGTTTTTATTTCCATCCGCTCACCGGGCCGTCGGTGCGGCGACCTATTTTATTCATTCATGAAACACAGTTTTTTTTCTCTCCCAATCATTGCCACCATTCTCACCGCTACCACCGCCCGCGCCGATCACGGCCCAGGCACCTCCGGCAGCGGCTTCACCACGCTCACGGCTGAAACCTTGAAGCCAGGCCAGTTCTCCAGCTCCTTCCAGTTCGACTGGACGGAGTTCGATGGACTCGGCGGCGACATCGAGGGCGTCGATCTGCTCGACAGCTCGTTTCTCTCCACCCTGAACGTCAGTTACGGCGTGGCGGAGAACTTCCAGCTCGGCCTCACCTACGGCTACTATGCCGCCGAGGGGAACCGCGAGCTAGAGGGCGGCGACATCGTCACCTTTGATCCCGATGGCTTCACTGACCTCTGGCTCACAGGCAAGTATCGCTTCTACCAAGGCCCAGCTGGGCAGTTCGCCCTTATCGGTGGAGTGAAAGCACCCACAGGTGATTCAAGCATCACCAACACCGAAGGGGAGCGAGTGGAACCCTCCGCCACCGCTGGCACAGGTGCCTGGGATGGTCTGGCAGGACTGGCCTACACCGTGCCGCTCAGTGCGGCACTCACGCTGGATGCCAGCGCGCTCTACACCTTCCGTGGTGAACGTTACGATTACCGGCTTGGCAATCGTCTCGATCTCGGCACCTCGCTGGCCTGGCGCGTGTGTGGTGATGCCAAGACCTTCCCACAAGTCAGCCTCGTCGCTGAGGCCACGCTACGCCACATCGCTAAGAGCAAGGAAGAAGGTGAGAAGGATGGCAACACGGGCGGCACCGCGCTCTTCCTCTCGCCCGGCGTGAAGGTGTCCTTCACCGAGAAAATCGCCGGGAGCATCGGCATTCAGCTACCCGTGCTGCAAGACCTCAATGGCCGTCAGGTCGAGACACAGTTCCGTCTCATCACCGGCTTCTCCATCGCCTTCTGAAGCATGAGCCGAGCATCCTTCATGATCCTCGCTGCGGCGCACATCCTGATCTCAGGGTGTGCGCCCTTGCCGCCCATCCCGCCCGCAGACGCGCCCGTGCAGCAGTGCCTCGTCTGCCGTCATAAGCGCGACTTCTCCTGCCTCAGTGTGCCAGCCACTGCCAGCACGCCACATACGCAACATGCCGGGCGGACATACTGGTTCTGTAGCGAAAGCTGCCGCTGCGAGTTTGAAAAACGGCCCACGCCCTTCCTGCCCAAGTCTTGATCAACCAAGTGTGAAAGCTGTGCGCCTCCATCATCCAACAAAATGCCCATCGGAGATCTCCCTCCGATGGGCTGGGCTGATGGTGTTACCAAGTCCTCAACACTCCTTGCTAGTGGCGGCCACCATGACCGCCAAAGTCGAAATGAAATCCGGGAACGCTGATGTGACCCCGGCTGCTGCTACCGTGATGGCTGGAGCCATGACCAGTGCTATGCCCGCCGCCATGACCGGAACTCGAACGGCAACTGTGGCCCACGGTGCGCCAAGTATAGACGGGCTCACCGCAGTTGTTGCGACCCGCATACACGCGCTCACGATACACCGACGACCCGCAAGAACCGCAGGAGTGCGAGTAGCTGCGGCTAGAGGAGTGATGATGATCTCCCGCCTGCACAGCGGCAGGAGTGAGAACGGCGAAACTGGCAGTGACAGCCAGGAGAGTGATGAGCTTTTTCATATTGAGTTAGGTTTGATTCGTTGCCGCCAAATGAGCGGCTTATCTCAACAGACGAGACCCCGTTGGAACTATTCAGCAGCCACCCATTTTTTTGACCATGAGCACCCAACACCACGACGAATCTGAACCCAAGTCCTGCGGCTCATGCGAGCACGGGCATGACGACACCACGCTGCCGCGCAATGCGCTGGTCATCGCCTCTGGCGCACTGCTGGGAGCCGGGATGCTTTTGCAATGGCTTAAACTCGGGCCACCGCTGCTGCACACGAGCTGCTACGCCCTTGCCACACTCGCGGGTGGCTTGCTCGTCTTCCCCGCTGCGTTCAAGGCGCTCAAAAAAGCACGGCTTGATATGAATGTGCTCATGACCGTGGCCGTCACTGGCGCATGGCTCGTGGGCGAAGGCGCGGAAGGTGCCGCCGTGGTGTTTCTCTTCGCATTGTCCGAACTGCTGGAGTCCTGGAGTGTCGGCAGAGCGCGGCGTGCCATCGCCGCTTTATTAAAACTCACGCCGCAGACCGCGCTCGTGCGCGGAGCCGATGGCGTTGCCAAAGAAATGCCTGTGACCGAAGTCGCCGTCGGCGCGGAGATCAGCGTGCGCAGCGGCAGCAGCATCCCGCTCGATGGTGAAGTCATCGCCGGAGACTCCGCCGTGAATCAAGCACCCATCACCGGCGAGTCCGTGCCTGTGGAGAAAAAGCCCGGCGATCCCGTCTTCGCTGGCACCATCAATGGTGAAGGCTCGCTCACCGTGCGCGTCACCAAAGCGGCCAGCGACTCCACACTCGCCCGCATCATCAAGCTCGTCGAGGAAGCCGAGGAGCAGAAAGCCCCCACGCAGCGCTTCGTGGACAAGTTCGCCACCATCTACACGCCCGCTGTGTTTGGGGTCGCGCTCTTGGTTGCCTTGCTGCCGCCGTTGCTCATGGGCGGCGCGTGGTCGGAGTGGACTTACCGCGCCCTCGTGCTGCTCGTCATCGCCTGTCCCTGTGCGCTCGTCATTGCCACACCTGTCTCGATTGTCTCCGGCCTCACCGCACTCGCACGACGCGGCGTGCTCATCAAAGGCGGCGCACATCTCGAAGCCGTCGGCAAGTTGCGTGCCCTCGCCGTGGACAAGACCGGCACCATCACGCAAGGCAGGCCGCAAGTCACCGGCGTCATCCCCATCGGCGGCATCAGCGAAGAAGAAGTCCTGCGCCGTGCCGCCGCCATTGACGCCCACTCCGAGCACCCGCTGGCAAAGGCCGTCGTCATCGCCGCACAGGCCAAAGGCATCACCTGGGTAGAATCCATCCAATACCAATCCGTCACCGGACGTGGAGCCACCGCCATCATCGACGGGCACCCGCACTTCATCGGCAATCACAAAATGGCGCATGAACTCGGCATCTGCTCACCCGAGATCGAAGCCCGGCTCACCGAGATCGAAAACCAAGGCCAGTCCCTCGCCATCCTCGGCCACACCCCCGCATGAAGGCTGTGAGGGCAAAATACTCGGCATTCTTGCCATCGGCGACACCATGCGCCCCGAAGCCGCCAACGCTCTCACCCTGCTCCATGACGCAGGCCTTGAAAAAGTCGTCATGCTCAGCGGCGACAACCAGCGCACCGTCGATGCCATCGCTCGGCAAGCAGGCATCGACGAAGCTTATGGCGATCTCATGCCCGAGCAGAAGATCGAGCACATCAAGCGCCTCATGGCCGAGCATCAGTACGTCGGCATGATCGGTGATGGCGTGAACGATGCCCCCGCGCTCGCACTCGCCAGTGTCGGCATCGCCATGGGAGCCATCGGCAGCGACACCGCCATCGAGACCGCCGACATGGCCCTCATGCAAGACGACCTCACCCGCGTGGCCGAAGCCATCGGGCTAGGTCGGAGAACGCTGCGCATCATCCAGTTCAACGTCGCCTTCGCCCTCGTCGTGAAAGCCATCTTCCTCATCCTCGCCTTCACCGGCCACACCAGCCTCTGGCTCGCCATCCTCGCCGACACCGGAGCCACACTGCTCGTCATCATGAATGCGCTGAGGTTGTTAGGCGGAGCGAAAAACCTCAAATAGCAGGCCCAATGAGCAAGCTCTCCCGCAAAAAGAAGGACGCTCCAGCACCCACCAAGCTGAAGCTGCGTGACAAGGCCATGCTCATCGGCGTGCCGATCCTGCTTCTGGCCATTCCGGCATTTGTCCTGCACTTTTCCTCCATCCACCAGCAGACCACCTCCATTTCAAAAACCGTGACGAAATGGAAGACCACCTATCACATCACCGACGAGCAGGCGGAACGCATCAAACAGATCGAACTCGACTTCCACGGCAGCGGTAGCCCCTTCAGCATCAAACCCGCCCACACTCGTGACGAAAAGCACCGTCATCACGAGGAAATCAGCCGACTAATGTCCCCCGAAGACGGTGCACGATTCATGCGTGCGATGGAGCGAAGCGAAGGCAAGCACTGACAAATCCTCGTCACATGGGGCGTTGTTACCCCTGCATCGGATTCGCTCTAAGCGAGGAAAGTGACCAATCCTCACGAACTCCGATTAACAATCATGGCCCGTCATACCCGGAAATGAAAACCACGACGCCCACGACTACGCCGAGCGCATCCGCGAGTGAGTGTCTTGCTTTTGGAAAGAGGAACAGCAACCGAGAAAACCAATCCTTCTCCGGCTCTTGCCCTTCTCTCCCGAGTGCTCTGCCTTGGCCTTCTTAGTCTTCGCAATCTCTCGCTCCAACATCACCTGAGTCACCAACCATTTCTCTGGGTCTGCATCCGTGCTGCCGGCGTAGATCGCATTGATGCACACATTCAGGATGTCCCCGCCGCTGAGGCTGCGTGATAGCTCCGAGAGAACCGCGTAATCAGCCTTCACCCGATCAGGGTTGGGAAGATGAAGGGCGAACAACTCCCTGCGCATGGAGGCGTCTGGAACGCGGAATTTGATGTGGCGCTGAATGCGGCGAAGCAGAGAGGGATCGTAGTTCTCGAACAGGTTGGTGGTGACGATCACCACGCCATTTCCGAATCCAGCCCAACCTTCAAAAGCAATTTCTAAGCGGACACAAACCAAGTAGCGTATTCTTGGCTTAAGAGGGCGCGCCCAATCGCCACGAATCCATGAACGATCTCCTAAATACTTTCGAAACTACAATCCCGCTCTGGTTGAGTTCATGTATTACGCTTTTAATTAGTCTGCTTCTTTGGCTCTTCCTCCGCCAACGGCACACCATGAGTGCGGCGCTCATGAGCGAGAGGGCGCAGGAAGGAACTGCGCGCCTGGCCGAGCTGGCAGCGCAATACGCCACACTCGAAACCAGACACGCAGCAATCAGCACCAGCGCTACCACTTGGCAGGTTCATGCGGCAGAACTGCAGGTCCGGCTCGAGGAAGAACAGAAGGCCGCAGCACAAAGGGAGAGTGTCCTCGCCAATGCCGAAAGCAGGCTGGTCGACACATTCAAGGCACTCTCAGCCGATACGCTCAACGCAACCCAGTCCAGCTTCCTTGAGCTTGCACGGGCGATGTTTGAAAAGCACCAACAGTCAGCCCAAGGCGACCTGCATCTGCGCCAGCAGGCCATTGACAGCCTAGTAAAACCGGTCGCCGAACAGCTCAAGCAGGTGGACGAGAAAATTCACCAGTTGGAAAAGGCACGCATCGGTGCCTATGCCGAGTTACTGGGAGAGATAGGAAACATTCGTGTCAACAACGCGAAACTGCAGGCGGAAACCGGTAGCCTCGTGAGTGCCCTGCGCCAACCCAAGGCCCGTGGCAGCTGGGGCGAAATGCAACTCAAGCGCGTTGCCGAATTGGCGGGGATGCTCGACCACTGCGACTTCGATTTGGAAGTTCATGCCAGGGGCGAGGACGGGAACTTGCGACCTGACATGATCGTACGTTTGCCGGGCGGCAGAAATATCGTGGTCGACGCCAAGACACCGCTCGACGCCTACCTCGAAGCCTGCCAGGCGCCTGACGATGGCTCCCGCGAGGCGGCGCTGACCCGTCACGCCGAACATGTGCGCGGCCATCTGAAACAGTTGGGCCAGAAATCTTACTTCGAGCGCTTCCAGCCCAGCCCGGATTTCGTCGTCTTGTTCCTGCCAGGGGAAATGTATTTCAGCGCTGCGCTGGAGAAGTATCCAGGCCTCATCGAGACCGGCGTGAACGAGCAAGTGCTTATCGCCACGCCGACCACGCTCATCGCGCTGCTTCGGACCGCAGCCTACGGATGGCGTCAGGAGGCACTGGGAAAGAACGCCCGCGAAATCAGCCTGTTGGGAAAGCTTCTCTACGAGCGCCTCAGTGTCCTTGCTGGACATTTTGACAAACTGGGTCGGCAGTTAGGCACTGCCGTTGGGACCTACAACACGGCGCTCAATTCACTCGAATCCCGCGTTCTAGTCACTGCACGAAAGTTTAAGGAGCTCGGCGCATCGGGAGAAGACGGGGAGATTCCGCAACTCGATATTGTCGATCAGATTCCCCGTGCGCCTCAGGCGATGGAGCTTGCCGCAACGCGCGACTTCGTCTCAGAAGAATATTCGTTCCCAAATTTGAAATCGCCAACCAACGACTCACTGTAAAAAACAGCCCCGAACCCACACCATCTCAGCTCAACGCCCAGGGTCACGAGGGCCTGGCAACCTCAACAGCAATTTTCAAGTAGTAATACGGTCACAGCCATGGCAACGCGAACCTTCTACTCTTGCCCGCTGGCGGCTCCGAACTCGGCCTGAAACACGGTTCGCACCTCGACTTCAACAAATCGGCCAAAGACGTCCAAGGTTACGTCATCGGCCCAGACGGCGGACTCACCACCGCCCATTTGATCCAGGTCCAATCCGTGAAATATTTTGCATCTTGGTGCCTCACACGTATTCCAAAAACATCCCCCCTGATAAATGCTGATCCGCACCGTTATTTTCCTCCTCCTGCCCTTACTAATGATCTCCTGCCGCACCGCTAAAAGCGTGATCAGTGCGGTCGATGTCAAACCCTCAGGCTTCCTGCCGCATGGGACAGAATTGAAGGAAGACCGCAAGCGCTCGCCTTTCATCGGCAACTGGTGGAACAATGATCTACGGGTGCAAAAAGCCGCCAAACAGGTGAAATCGATCTACATCGCTCAGGTGGTGGCCGATCAGCTGCGGCCAATGGAACAGAAATTCACCAAGCTCGAGTTCAGTAATAAGCGTCGCAACGACAAGATGAGGAGCCTGCTTGTGTATACACGTGAGAAATTCGCGGGAGTCTTTAAATCCAACAAAAAATCGCGTTACAAGGTCGTGGATGCCCCCTCAAAGGACGCGATGACCTTGAAGCTTTCCATCATCGAGTGGGAACCAAATACGTACTCTGGATTGGTGGTGAGGGAGGCCGTGGATCTGGTGACGCTGCCGATGATTGGTAGCGTGTGCAGCAAACCAGCTCGCGGTAAGATCGCCATTGAAGGTGTTCTCATCGAACCAAATACGGGAAAATCGTTCTTCGAATTTGCAGACAAAGAAGAGGCTAAGACACTGTTCTTTTTCTTCCCGCAAGAGTTGTTCCCTTCAGGTCAGGCCAAGTATGCCATTCGCGAATGGGCACGGCAGTTTGAGAAACTCATGAGCACTCCGCCCGCAAAACGGGTGAAGGACAGTTGGCCATTCCAGATCATCGCGTTCTGATCCGGATCAGCGCTTGCGTGATGCGCTCCTTATATAGAATCACAAGATGCGTATGGTGGCCCTTCAAAAACCATCCTCGACACCTATCAGGCGAGAAACCCAATCCTCCGTCGGTTCTTGCCCTTCTCCCCCGCGTGCTCCGCCTTCGCCTTCCTCACCTTCTTGATCTCCCGCTCCAGCAACTCCTGCGTCACCATCCACTTCGCCGGGTCCGCCTCCGTGCTCCCCGCATGAATCGCATTGACGCACACATTCAAAATGTCCCCGCCGCTAAGGCCCTTCGATAGCTCCGAGAGAACCGCGTAATCAGCCGTCACCCGATCTGGGTTGGGTAGATGAAGGGCGAACAACTCCCGGCGCATGGAGGCGTCTGGAACGCGGAACTTGATGTGACGCTGGATGCGGCGAAGCAGGGCGGGGTCATAGTTCTCAAACAAGTTCGTCGTGACGATTACCACGCCATCGAAACGGTCCAATTCCTGCATCAGGCAGTTGCGGTTCTGGTTGATGCTGGTGGAGCAGGATTCGCCGGTTGATACGCGCTTGGAGAGCAGGCTGTCCGCTTCATCGAAGAACAGCACCGCACCATGGTCACGGGCCGCGGCGAAGGCGGCTTTGATGTGCTTGGCGGTGTCGCCGAGGTATTTCGAGATCACCGCTGAGTAGTCCACCTGATAGAGCGGCTTGCCGAGGCGCAGCGCGATGCCGAGGGCTGCGCGCGTCTTGCCGGTGCCGGGTGGACCGTAGAAGTTGAGGATGCAGCGGCCCTGCTGCGGTTGGATGCTGCTCAGGTTCCAGATGCGGTCCAG
>CAJCCF010000171.1 GCA_903960845.1 uncultured Verrucomicrobiota bacterium
AGCTTGAAGGCCGCACCCATCGGTAAAGGATGCTGGTGCCCACACCGAACTCTTCTGCGAGTTGAGGCACCGTTTTGCCAAGATTGAAGAGATCGACGATCTGCGCTTTGAAATCACTGCTGTAACGTTTTCGGAGGGTTATTTTCATGCTGCTTATTCCCTTATCTCCTGGTCCAACATTTTAGCGCACCTCAACTAGGTGCCGTCGGTGAGGAGGTAGAAGGCACCCACGGTCTTGATTTGGCCCTTCTCTTGCATCTCTTTGAGGATGGGACTTTCTCTCTCGGATCTTGGAGGGGTATAGCTAATCGGATTTTGCTGTTGAGCGGGCCGGATCAGATTGGTTCTGGGCGTCGCGCGGAGATGGGGTTTGACTGTGAGTGACGCCTCCATGCGCAGGGAGCTGTTCGCCCTCCATCTACTCAGGCCAGAGCGGGTGCAGGCTGATTACGCGGTTCTCGCCGAGCTATCGAAGGGACCCAGTGGTGAACACATCCTGAATGTGTGTGCATCAATGCGATCTATGCGGGTAACACGGATGCAGACCCAGAGAAATGGTTGGTGACTCAGGAGCTGCTGGAGCGTGAGATTGCGAAGGCGAAGAAGGCCAAAGCGGAGCACTCGGGGAAGAATGGCAAGAGCCGGAGGAAGATTGGGTTTTGTGGGTGAGATGGTAAATGCTCACCCATCCACCAGAACGTTCATGGCAATGGCTGCCCTGAACGCAGAGTGCTCCATCCTCGAAGCACTCTGTATAGAACCCAGATGCCGATCATGAAAATGCCGAGGGGTGCGGTCAGAAAGCCAATCAAGAGCAGCATCAGAGGTGCGGAAACCGTGAGCACCAGAACACTCCAGAGCAGCGCCCATGGTGACCACTCCAAACGAATCTCTCGCGTTCTACTGCGGCCTCCGGTAGGCCGATCAATTTCTCAATGCTGACTTCTTCGAGGGCGTGGTTATGAAGAGAGCGGACTCAGGGTGTCCGATCCAGTTACGAGGCAGTACAAAAAAAGCGCCGCTGAATCAAACACAAATTCAGCGCCAAACGAATACCGAATGACAGTCGAGTCGATACTCAAAATGCAAAAAGCATAGCCTGAACCGTCTCCTCCACATTGGATTCTAACCCGGTTGCTCAGGTTCAGGTGTCACTGATGAATTTGGCTTTTTCTTGGGCTTTTTCGCAGGCGGATTCCAAGGCCGCGACCAGTCATCAAGAGTGCGCTTGAGGCCATCAAGCACCCATTGCTGCTCAGCAATGCTGTCTTCCATCTCGCGCCGAATGCGCCTTTCCAACAGAACCCGGTTTTCGGTTTGGCAGAAACGCCACGCAGGGTCTCGCTTCGCCTCCCGGATGCTCCGCTGAATCGCCTTGACTCCCCGGCTCAGTTCTTCCAATGCTCTTAGCATCTGCGAAAGACTTGCGTTGCCGCCGTTCGCACCACTCTGAACCTCGGTGAGTGACAACAGTGTTTCCAAGCGGTCGAGATTTCGCGCCTCGTATGCTTCCTGCACATCATGCCAGATAGTGGAAACCTTCGTGTCGTCCGTCTGCAGGTCGGGGTGCAAGCGGCGAACCAAAGTTCGATAAACCTCCTTGATCCGAGCCTCGTCACGGCCCGTCGATGAGTTGTGCTGACTGCTCATTCCAAGTCCGATGTCTTGCCGGCCTTTTCCAAGCAGGTCTGCCTCAAAATGGGCAAACATCCTCGAGTACTCCGCCTTGCACATGTGTTCCGGGTTGATGCCAACAACCGATTTCAAAAAATCGTCAAACATCGCGCGGCATTCCGCCTCTGGAATATCAGCGCCCATTTTCCTAAACGGGTCAAAACTGTGCGAGGCGTCATCTTCATCACCGTGAGCGTCACGAGCACCTTCGGGCGTTGCTCTCCGGCCTGCTCTATTTCCCTTGGTAAAGCCGTCATCGGTATCTGGATGCTGGCGGCGCTTCATCACCGTTGCGTAAGCTTTGCGCGGGTTGCGATGGCCCCACATCATCTCCATCTCCACTTCCTCGATCAAATGCTCCTGCTCGCTGATCAGGCGCGCGTTGTCCCGCAGATTCGTCAAAAGAGCACCGAAGGTGACGTCTATCCAATGCGCGAAAGCAGGCCGATCCTCCTGTTCGAAACGCCGCCACTCAGCACGGGCTTTGTCCAGCTTTGCCATTGCCCGGTTTAACTCCGTGACGGCGCGCTTGCGCATGTGGGCTTCGTTCGCCGGGACCAGGCGTCGATCCACGACTGGTGCGGATTCATTCCTGAGATGGCCGGTAACTGGCTTCAGGCGGCTTTTGCCTTGCTTCATTCGAGTCTACATATAGCAGGCAGGCCGCCGGTGTAAACAGATGGCGCGAGGAAAAGTCCCCATCTCCGCGAAGCCCAGCAAAAGGCGCTCCATTTCCGGCCCGGAACACGATTGAATCCAAACTCGGGTAACTCGTCCCCACCCTTTGAGGATGAAAAGAGTTCCAGGACGAGTTCGACGCAGTCGGAAAAGGGGCAAAATGGTGCAGGAAAAGGCGCGATAAAGGAAGTCACGGGACGAGTCAAGGGCATGAGCACGCTCTCTAGGTTTACGAATGAGTGTCAAGCCGTTGCGCGCTGTAGCAAAGCGCGCCTCACGCTCTATGGCGTAGTTTGGGTTACAGCAGCTTCATCTGCTCCGGGTCATCGACCTGACTCTCGATCTCGTCGGTGATCGTTTTGCTGATGCTGCACTTCACTTTGAGCTTGGCGGGTGCGCCGTTGAGAACGGAGATGCGCAGGCCCATGGCGAACTTGCCGTCTTCATCGGCGGAGTCTTTCGCTTCACGCCAGTGCGTGGCGAGCAGTTCGCGGATGTGGTCGAGAGCTTGATCTTGGAGGGGTTGGTCGGGGCACTATTTGCCAGGCATCGGCTCCAGGCATCGGCTCCCGCAGATTCAGAAAGACCACAGATTGAAAACAACAATTTCCCCCATCTGCGGCCTTTTTGAATCTGTGTGACACCCAAACAATCACTCCATTGACGCTATGATTCCTGACTAAATCCAACAACGCCGGGATGACATCCGGGCGCTCTCTACCAGGCATGTTCACTGGCATCTGCCCCCTGCGAAGCCATGAGCAGGTGGAAGGCCTGATGGCGGTGGTTGCGGTCGTTGCGGGGCCGGGGATGGGCGGGCAGGTGCAAGAGAGGGCTTCGCGGTCGAGTAGTTAGGGGCAGCTCAAACCATGAGAATACTTTTGCATCCATCTCGTTCCACGATCAGCAAGACATCTGCGCGCAGGGTGTGGGCTCTGGCGCTGACGATGGTCTGTGGGGCGATGGCTTCAGCGGCGGCCGCGTCGAAGGCCTGGTGGGAAAAGCTCGATCCAGCCACACTTCCTGCGGCGAATCTACCGGTGGCCGAGGTGATCGATCGCTGCATCGATCAGAAACTGAAACAGCGTGATGTGGCACCCGCTCTGACTGCGCCGCTCGAGACGCGGTTGCGGCGCGTGATGCTCGATCTGCATGGCCGCGTGCCGACCTTGGGCGAGTTGGAGGCATTTCTGGCCGGGGGCGACTCTGCCGAGGTCTGGGCTCGTCACGTGGACCGGCTCGCGGAGTCTCCGGCTTTCGACCGGCATTTGTCGAATGAATTGAACTGGTTGCTGATGGACGGGCAGAGCTCGGAGTTTCAGAAGTATCTCGATCTGGCAGTGACGAAGAAGAAGGGCTGGGATGTGGTGTTCCGCGAAGCCATCGTGGGGCAGGCGGACCCCGAGGCGCGCCCGGGCGTGGATCAGTTTCTGCGGCAGCGGGTGATGGACACGGACCGCATGGCCAACGACGTGAGCGTGCGGTTCTTCGGCGTGAACATCAGTTGCGCCCAGTGCCACGATCATCCGTATGTGAAGGACTGGACGCAGGAAACCTACTACGGGATGAAGTCGTTCTTCTCCCGAACCTTCGACAACGGCGGCTTCGCTGGCGAGCGTGATTACGGGCAACTCAGCTTCAAGACGACGAAGAATCAGGAGAAGCCGGCGACCCTGAGTTTCCTGGGTGGATCGGCTTTGACCGAGCCTGCCTCAATGGAGCCGACGGAGGAGAAAAAGAAGGCGGAGCGTGCACTGCTGGAACAATTGAAGAAGGACAAGAAACCGCCGCCACCCGCGCAATACAGCCGCCGGGCACGGTTGATCGAGACGGGACTCTCGCCGGAGCAGCAGCATTGGTTTGCCCGGGCGATCGTGAACCGCGTGTGGGATCGTTTGTTCGGCTGTGGACTGGTGATGCCGCTCGACCAGATGCACGGGCAAAACGAGCCGAGCCATCCGGAGTTGATGCAGTGGCTGGCGCGCGATCTGACGGCCCATGGCTATGATCTCCGGCGCCTGATTCGCGGCATCGTGACGAGCAGGGCATGGCAGCGCGACAGCCGCTGGAAGAGTGACACACGGCCTCCGCGGAACCTGTTCGCAGTCGCCCATCCGCGGCCACTGACCCCGAGGCAGTATGCGATGTCGCTGCGGTTCACGGCGATGGAGCCGGCGTATCTTGCACCAGGCAAGGTGAAGCCCGGGGAGATCGAGCAGCGGATCGCGGGCACGGAGCGAAGCGCTTCGGGCTACGAGCGCTGGTTTGAACGACCGGGGGAAGACTTCCAGGTGTCGGTGGATGAGGCCTTGTTCCTGAGCAACGGCAATGATGTGCAGAGTCAATTGCTTGATGGCAGCGGCCTGGTGAAGAGCATGGAGTCGCTGCCGGGGGCTGCGGAGCGGATCCGTCTGGCGGGCAAGGCGATCTGGCAGCGTGAATTGAGTGAGGAGGAAATTTCGCTGCTGGCCAGCTATCTTGAGGTGCGCAGCAACCATCCACAGGCAGGCCTGCGCCAGATGGTGTGGGCGATGCTTTCGAGCGCCGAGTTTCGATTCAATCACTGACGCCTTTCCAACCCCAACGACCATGAACAACTACTGCGGCTCCAATGCGCACAACATCAGCCGGCGGGCCTTTTTGAGCCAGGCTCTGGCGGTTGGCTCAGGCACCCTGCTCGGCAGCAGCGGTGCCATTCACGCGCTGGACGAAGACTCCATCAACCATGCGCTCCGCAAGACCGGGCGCAGCGTCATCCTGCTCTGGCTGGCGGGTGGATCGAGCCAGTTGGAGACTTGGGATCCCAAGCCGGGTCGTCCAACCGGCGGACCCTATGATGCCATCCCGACCTCGGTGCCGGGAGTGCATATCTCCGAACTGATGCCGCAGATGGCGAAGCGCATGCACCGCACGGCGATCATCCGCTCACTGAACACGCGTGATGGCGGTCATGGCACGGGCGCGGAGATGATGCTGCGCGGCCGGAAAAACGAGGCCGCCCTCCAATACCCTGACCTCGGCTCCATCGTCGCCAAGGAACTGGGCCGCGCCGACAGCCGAGTGCCGGGCTATGTGTCGTTTTACTCGCAAACGGAAGGACGTGGCAGTGGCAAACTGTCACCCGCGTTCCTCGGTGCGCGCTATGCGCCGATGAACCTCGACGACAGCACCATGCCGCCGAATCTCTCGCGACTGGCGGCCATCAATGATCTGGATCATCGGGATCGCGCCCGTTTGCGAGATCTGCTCAGCGCGCGCTTCTCCGCCGGCCGCGAGACTGAGACGATGCGCAGTCATGCCTCCGCCTACGCCCGCGTGCATGGACTGATGAGCAGTGAGCCGCTGTTCGACATCGAGAAAGAGCCGGGCTGGGTGCGCAATTGGTATGGGCCTTCCCTCTTCGGCCAGCAGGCGCTCATGGCGCGGCGCATGGTGGAGGCGGGTGTGTCATTCGTGCGTGTCTCGCGTGCCTGGTGGGACAGCCACGGGCAGAACTTCGAAACCCACGCCGAGATGGTGCCGGAGCTGGATCACGTGATGGCGACACTGCTCGATGATCTCGACCAGCGCGGCCTTTTGGAATCGACCCTCGTGGTGGCCTATGGCGAGTTCGGCCGCACGCCGACGATCAATGCCAGCCTCGGGCGCGATCATTTCGCCGATGCCTGGAGCGCGGCGCTGTATGGCTGCGGCATCCAGGGCGGCGCGGTCTGGGGCAAAACGGACGAGGACGGGCGCAAAGTCGTCGAGGGCGAAGTCGGCGCGGGCGAGTTGTTTGCCACCATCCTCGCAGCGGTCGGCATTGATCCGAACCACGAATACCAAGTCGGCTCGCGTCCCGTGCCGCTGGTCAATCCCGGCATCCGGCCGATAAGCGCCCTGCTCGCGTAACTCATCCATCTTCCCAACATGGCCGCCACCTTCACCATCAAGGAAGAGAAGAAGCTCTCCCGCCAGGACATCCATTTCAGCCTCGCCCGCGTGCCGGGAACCAGTCAGGTTTACTCGGGCAGCTCGGACGGGGGCATCTATTTCACCGACCTCGCTGTCGAGAAGCCCGAGCCTCTCGCGCTTGATGGCGTCGGGGTGCGCCATCGACCGGGCGGTTATGTCACCGGGCTCGCGCTCGCGGCGGATCAGCGCCGCCTGATCTCCGGCGCGTATGACAAGCAGCTCATCTGGTGGGATACCGCCACGCGAAAGCCCGTTCATGCCGTGACCAGCGCCCATGCGAAATGGATCCGCAAGGTCGTGGCATCACCCGACGGCAGACTCGTCGCCAGCGTGGCCGACGACATGGTCTGCCGCTTGTGGGATGGATCGAGCGGAAAGCCGCTGGCCGAACTGCGAGGCCACGAGGCCGAGACACCGCAGCAGTATCCCTCCATGCTCTTCACCTGCGCCTTCAATGCCGACGGTTCGCGGCTTGCCACGGCTGACAAGACAGGTCGCATCGTGATCTGGGACGTGGCCGCGCGGAAAGCCGTCACCACGCTCGATGCCTCGTGCATGTACACCTGGGACCCGAAACAGCGCCGCCACTCCATCGGCGGCGTGCGGGCGCTGGCATTCTCACACGACGGGCGCCAGCTGGCCGCCGGCGGCATCGGCCAGATCGGCAACATCGATCACCTCGGCGGGGGCGCGCGGTTCCGGCTGTTCGATTGGGAAAAGGGCGAGACCCTTGCCGAGATCGAATCATCGGCCACCAAGGGCATTGTCCAGCAGCTGGCATTTCATCCCCAAGGCCACTGGCTGCTCGGCTGCGGTGGCGACAACGCCGGCTTCGCCATCCTCATCGATCCTGCGACGCGCAAGATCGCCTATGAGGGCAAGGCCCCCTTCCACATTCACGATTTCGTGCTCACCGAATCATCCGACCACGTCATCGTCGCCGGCCACAACGGCCTCGCCGTGAAAAGCATCACGATGAGTTGAGCTGCCGCGTTAATTCAACAGCAGATGAAACACCCGCAGGGAGCTTTGTGAAGGAGGGTTCGATGCGGCGAGACGGACTTTCGCGTGATGGGCTCCATCGGGGAACTGGTCATCAAGGATCAGGGCCCACGGAAGATGGAGACCACTGCTCCAGTGGGTCATGGTGTCGAGGCTGCGCCAGGCAGCGCCGTCGATGCTGAACTCGATCTGCCCGGCATCGGGACCGGAGGCGATGAAGAGGCCGCAGCCGGTGCCTTCAAAGCGGAACTCAAACTCCGCGCCCGGTTCAGTGCCGACCAGCGCGGGCACGTTCACGAAACCCTCGCGCACGCCGATCTTTTTGCCGTTGGGCTGCACCGGTCCGGCGGCGGGCGTCCACGAGGGAACGAGGCTGAAGCCTTTGAGTGACCCGGCCTGCGCGATGTCGCCGAAGCGGCCTTTCGCGTAGCTTCGTGCATCGACCGGCGCGGGCAGCGGATGCTCTTTCGCGGCAGCGGCGCCGGGTTTGGCAAAGGCGGTGTCGAGCATGCGTGCGATGCTGTTTGCGTAGACCTGATGGCCGAAGGAGGAGGGATGCAGGTTCTTGAAATCCGCCGCCCAGGTGAACTCGCCTGCATCAATGCGGTCGGTCACCTCGCGTGCGAGATTCAGCGAGGGATTGCCATACGCCACAGCCACGCGCTCGTGCTGCGCGATGGAGGCCGGCACGCGGCCGGCATGGTAGTCCGCCATGTGCGGCTCCATCACGAAATGAAGCTGGATGATGTCCGTGAGCGGGCTGACTCTGCGCATGTGCCGCACCACGCCCTCCATGCCACGCAGCATGAGATCAGGATGCTGCGGGATGTTGGAGGTGTCGTTCACCGCCGCCTCGACAAAGAGCAGATCCACCGGTCCTTTGGACAAGACATCGCGCTCCAGCCTGAACGCATGCGGCACGGAGCCCATGGAGCCAATGCCGGCGTTGATGAACTCAAACTTCGTGTCCGGAAACTTCTTCGTGAGGTAATCGCAGGTGTGCTGCCGCCATGCGCCGCCTGCCGTGATGGAGCCGCCGAGAAAGATGACGCGCCCGCTCTTCTCCTGCGTGAACTTGCGCTGGCAGTTTGCCAGCCCGTCACGCAACTCGAAGTAATCGTGACCCTTCGGCAGCCTGTCGGGGTTGTAGTTAGGCTCCGCTGAGACGAAGGCCGCCAGCAGGAGAGTGAGCAGAGAGACCAAAGCTTGCTTCATGGTTGTTTGCTGTTGGTGAGGGCTTTTAAAACGGCTTCCACGCATTTGTCGCCGAGGATCTGATACGCGGGGCCGTTCCAGTGAAACTTGTCTTTGCCGCCGCGGGCGAGATCGAGTTTGTCCGCGAGCAGCGCGTAGAAATCGTTCACCGGCACGCCGCATTCGGCCATGACTTTGGCGGCCATGCGGTTGTGATCGAGGATGATGCCGTTGATGACGGGATCGAGTTTCTTGACGTCGCCGTCGAGCAGGACGGGCGTGCTGCTGGCCCAGATGATCCTGGCGTTCGGCAGTTTCGCTTTGATGGCATCGACGTAGCCTTTCGTCAGCGGCTCAAAGGTGCCGGGCTTGATGCGGCCCTCCTGCCAGCCGTGCAGGCCCATGTTGAAATGGATCACGTCATACGGGCCCTTCGCCAGCACCTCGGGCAGGACCTTGGTGTTGAGATGCTCGGACTGGTTGTAGGGATTGACCCAGGCATCGACATAGGCCTTGCCATCAAGCGCCCTGATTGCATGCGCCATGTAGCCGCTCAGGATCGAGTCGCCAATGAGCAACACGCGCGGACGCTTCGGATCCTTGATGGTGGCCTGGCTAAGTTTCCAGCCTTTGCCATCGGAATGCAGGCGCGGATCGGTTTCGACCGGCTTTTCGAGGGCGATTGCCTGAATGGCAAAGACAGAGATGAGGAGAAAGGCGAGACGGTTCATGGAAGAGCGCGTGAAATTACGGCGGCCGGTGATGATGTCTTAGTGCCTTCGACTCCGATCTTGCTCTCCGGAGACACTGAACTGATTGCGACCGAAAAACGCTGACAGGAAAATCCATTCATCTTGTGTTGGTTAACAACTCATGAACCCAGGCCCGGCGTGATGACCCTACTCCGGTTTTTCCAAAACGATCTTCACCTCACGCTCCGAACCAACAGCGACATTGCAGGTGATCTGCCAGCATTGCGTCGCGGCGTGCCAATCGGTCTGCCAATGCGTGACCGGCTTGTCATTCACCAGCACGCGATGACCGCTGTGTGACTTGAGACCGGTGAAGGTGACCGGCAGATGGCCGAGGCCTCCTTGCACGGTGACTTGCGCACGCTGCCCGTCATCGACACCAACGACCAGCGGGTAGCTTTGGGCGATGACGCCACGTTTGGCGATGGCCTTCAGTGCATTGCCGCTGGCCTCGCGATGCACGGGGCGCCAGGTGTCGGCATCACGGGCAAGCATGGAGCGCAGCGCGGTGTCCGGGCCGTAGTAGGCCGCGGCATCGGCGGGAAAGACAACGAGTTCCAGCTCCGCCTCGACGAAGTCGCCTGGCAGCAGTTCGGTGATGCCGGGTGGCGGTGCGAGCTCGACGGAGGTGCGATGATTGTTTTTGCCCCACTCGGTGCAGAAGGTGGAGAGATGCGGCGCGGCGGGCCGCCCGCCGAGCACGGCGCGCCATGAGCGAACGATGAATCCACGGCTTGCCGCTGCGTGACCTTTGGTTAGGGCGGCGCGCTCCACGCCATGCACGGAGACCCACGCCGCATCACCCGCGAGCGGCAAAGCGGTGCGGTCATACACATCCCTGGCACGGCGCGGCTCCCATTCCTCACGCAGGCCCGTGACATCGCCGATGGCGACACGCCGCGCGGGCACGTCGTTGTAGAAATCCGCGCCGAGCTGGAAGAACGCGAGCCTTTGCCACCGCACCGGCTGCCGCACGTCGTAACGCAGTCGCAAAAGCGTGCGCAGATGATCATTCGCCGCCGGCACAGACACGTCCATGCGCGCAGTGATCTCGCCGCCGCTCGATTCCTCGCTGTAGCTCACATCCGTGAGGCACGGGCCGTGCGAGCGATAGTCCGTGCGCGTTGCCTTCATCATCTGGTAGCGGCCTTGCGCGTTCTTCCACAAAAGGAAATCACCACCGCCGCAGTTCTCCGCCCAGCCCCAGCGTTTCGCGCCCGGCTCGCGCGGCAGTGTCATGAGCGGACGCACATCCGTGATGAAGCAACGCCGCTGCACGCGCCCCGGCTCGAAGCAGATGCTCTCGCCAAAGCTGCCAATGGCCGCCTGATCCCAAAACTGATTGTGTCCCCAGCCGATGAGACTGAGCTGCGCGTGCGAAGCCGCGCACACACCGCCGTAGCGCGCATGCACCCTTTGAAAAACAAACTCACGCTCCGATTTTGGCGGCACACGCACCCACACAAAGCCATGAAACCACGGCCCCTCGTGCAGCAGATGGCCTTTCTCCGGTCGCTGATGCCAGTTCTTTGACAACTGCACCGGAATGCCCGTCGGCGTGCCATCCGGCTCGCACAGCATCGGCGTGAATCCCGTGATCGGCAGATGCTTCTGCTGCGTGAACATCAAACGCGCCACGGTGGGTGTGTCGGCATCATTGCGCAGCGTCACGCGCCAGCGGTCGATGCGATCCAGATGCTCCTCAGGATAATAGGTGCCGCCCGCATTGCTCCAGGGCTTCTCCGGCAGCTCCAGCCGGTGACAGCCCAGCGTCTCATCATGCGTCACGGGCAATTCGGATTCCACCACGGCCTTCGCCCCGCCCGCGAACATCTCCAGCGCAAGGCTTCGGCTGCCGCTGACTTTTTTCGCCCCCTGAAGCATCTCCAGCATCGCATCACTCTCACTCTCCAGATGAAACGTGAGCCTGTCCGGCCACACACTGATCTCCAACCGCGCCGCGCCACTGAATGCCTTCCCTTCCGCATCGGCAAACGTCAACCCTTCGATGACCACCCGCTGAAAAAAACGCCCGCTCTCCACAAAGCGCACCGGCTGCAAAAACTCATCCTTCGGCTGCAGGTGCCCCGTGCACGCAAACCGCCTCCCCTCGGCGATCACCGTGCACTCCCACTCACCCTCCACCGGCCGCACGCGCCGCGTGTCGAAGAGCACCTCCTTCCCGCCTAACTGAAAGCATAGAATCTCTTCTTTCGGTTGCGCCTCACTCTGAAACCCCTTCGGTGGTCCGTTCACCCACCACAGCCCCGTTTGATCGTCCACGCGCGGCATCCACTCCGTCGGCGATGGACCGGCAGCAATGATGGATGAGGCAAAAACAGCGAGAAACAAAAGCGGGCGGTGCATGGGGTGCATTATTCAATCCGGAAAGCGTGTAGAGAGCCAGAAACAAAAACCGTTCAAGCCTCCACAGGCACTCATCCACAGAGAGAATGAAGGGGTCACTCGAAAACCATGTCTCCCAGAGATTCAGAGAACCCGCAGATTGTTTTTAGCTTCTGAGAATATCAGTGGCCAATGCGGCGCCGCCAATGGCCATGCGCCGGTGGGCGGAAGGCTTCACTTCACCGGCTGCAATTTCCATTTCGCCACATAGAGGTCGCTCGCACCTGACTTCGTGACTTCGCGCGAACCAAATGTGGCGGGCGCGGAGAAGGCTCCGGCCATGATGAGTTCGCCCGGAGCGCGGAACGTGATCGGATAAGCGCTGTCATTCAGTTTGCCGCCGGCCTGCTGCACCCAGGCGAGAGTGCCTTTTGCATCAAAAGCTGCGAGGAAGATGTCGCCGCTGCCGCGGGTGGCGAGCGCGTGACCGGCGAGGGAGGTGTCCTGATTGAAGTCACCGCAGACGAAGGCCGTGCCGTGATCATCCGTGGTCACGCCAAGGCAGTAATCGGTTCCCGGGCCATGCATGTGCTGCGCCCACTGCGCCTGGCCTGCGGCGTCGAGATGCACGATGAGGCCGTCATAGAATTTATCGTCGCTGCTTTGAAACGTCTGGCCCGCGACACTCACGCTGCCCTTGAACATGCCCACGCCCCACACGCGTCCCTGCGAGTCGCATGCGATCTCGTGATAAATGGCGCTCGTGGTGCCCGGGATGAGGTTCACCCATTCGCCCTCACCTTCAGGGGTGAGCTTCAGAACGAGCGCGGCGCTCGTTTTGGATTCGATGACGGTTTTGCCAAAAGCCCCTGTGCCCGAAGCACTCCCACCGATGTAGATGTGGTCCTTCCCATCAATCGCGATGCCGTGACCGCTGCCGGAGACCTTTCCGGAAGGAGCGCGATGCCAGATTTCGCGACCCTTCGCGTCATACTTTGTGCAGAAAAACTGCCCGCCGATCGCGCCGGTGATGACCAGATGCCCGGTCGAATCGATGGCGATGCCGTGACCGTAATCTGAACCCTTGCCGCCCTTCACGCGCACCCAGAGCACCTTGCCATCGGGTGCGAACTTTGCGGTGAAGGCATCGTAATCGCCTGCATTCGGAACACTCCCGCCATTCACCTTGGCATCGCTGCTGTCAAAGTGCCCGGTGACATAGGCATTCCCCGCCGTATCCGTGATCACCCCATACGCGCGATCCGTTTTACTGCCGCCGAAGCCGGCCACCCACAAGGGCTTGCCCGCCGCATTGAGTTTCACGAGGCACATGTCCATGCCACCGGCCGACTGGTACTTCAGGTCGCCGAACGTGGCATCTCCCACGCACTCGGACGCCAGAAACACATTTCCCTCACGATCGGTCGTGACCGCCCGCGTTTTGTTATGCGCGCTTCCACCGCCGTTGAAGACCCAATCGCAGATGGGCGGCTCTGCGGCGTGAAGGATGGAAACTAGGGCGAGTGAACAAAGGAGCGGTTTCATGATCCGGAAAGAACGGGATGAGTCTTCACCTCATTACAGCGCCGCTCACCGGCCCGGTGCGCCTGGAGCCATTGAAGTCCGTTTCAATGAGATATTTTGCATCTGCATGATCAAAGGGCGCCTCGACAGAGGGTGTGGCATCGTGCTTCTCACCGCCCCAGCTCAGGCTGATGAAATCCTCCAGGCCGCGTCCGCGTGAGGTGCCTTGTTTGGGACCATCCCCGACGACGACATTGCCGCTGATGATCACGCCTTCACTGCCGTTGGGGAAGTCGATCGCGTTCTTGTCGTGCGAGTAAAGGATGTTGTTGGCCAGGATCATGCCCTCGCGGGCATTCCACGAGCCGCCACGGAAAGCATGGCCGGAGTTGATGATGGTGTTGTGGATCACTTGCAGGTTGAGCGATTTGCCCTGGTGATCGGTGCTGGTGAAGCCGGAGCCCTTGCCTCCGATAAGCACGTTGTTACGCACGATGGCCTCACCCTGCACCTGCATGGCGTGATCGGCGCTGCGGCGGCAGAGATTGCGCTCGATGATGTTCACCGGCTTCCCGGCGGTGCCATAGACGGTGATGCAGGGATACTGCGTGTCGTGGATGTCGTTCTCCGCGATCAGATTGCCCCACGAGCCCTGCTTGACTTCGATGCCGTCGCCCTGCTCACCGTGGCAGTCGTGGATGTGGTTCAGCGCGATCACGCTCCCGCTCATGATGAACTGGCCGTGGTTCGCGCCGAGATACATGCCCTCGCCGTGGCCTCCGCCGTGGTGGTGGTGATTGCGTGTGAGGAAAAGCCGCTGCGTGTTCGCACTGTTGGCACTCAGGCAAACTTCGCCCGTGTGATGGATGTGGCATTGATCAATCCACACCTCGCTGCACTGCCCGAGCCGCAGGCCATGACTGCCGCCGGTGATCTCCACGCCGCGCAGGCACAGATGATGCACCGGGCCGCCCTGGCCGATGTTGAGGACGTTCTGCTTCGCATCCGGCCGCGTGAAGACGACCCTGGCACCCTCCCCGGCCACGATCCAGACCGGCGCCTCCGCCGTGCCGCTGACCGCGATGTCCCACATCCGCTCCACGCTGTAAGTCCCTGCCGCAATGACAAGCTGATCGCCCGGTTGCAAGCCCGCCACAGCTTTGACCAGTGCATCGCCATCGCATGCCAGGTGCTTGATCACCCGCTTCGGAGTGATGTTTGACCAGGCAGGTGCGTAGCGCATGTCCGCGGCATTCAGCAGCGCGAGAGGTGCAAGCAGGAGGACGGCGAGGAAGGTGTGGTTCAGCATGTGGAGGTCTTCTACGTGACTTACTTCCCCGGTTTCGCAATCGCATCCACCCCGCCCATCTGGAAACGCACGCTGATGATGGAGCAACCGGTGTCTTCTTTGCGACCGTTCGCATCCATCATGGCACGATGGATGGCGGGCAGGTGCTCAAAGAGGCAGTGGCGGGAGTCCTGCCGGGAAAGAGGAGTCGTGCGAAGGATAACCAAACCATCATCACGGCACGTCCTCGACTTCGACCACGCCGTCTTTCGGGCCAGCGACCTCGGGTGGCTTGAGGTGCGGCGGATTTTGCAGGTTTCGCTGAAGGGTCTCCGGGCTGACTTCATTCTCCCAGCGGCTGATCGCGACGGTCGCGACGCCATTGCCGATGAAGTTGGTGAGCGCACGGCACTCGCTCATGAAGCGGTCGATTCCGACGAGCAGCGCGAGCGATGCGACCGGGATGCCGGGCACCGCAGCCAGCGTGGCCGCGAGGGTGACAAAGCCCGCGCCTGTCACGCCGCTTGCGCCTTTCGATGTGATCATCGCAATCAAGAGCAGGCCGATCTGATGCTTCAGATCGAGCGGTGTATTGGTCGCCTGCGCGAGGAACACGGCGGCCATCGACATGTAGATGTTCGTGCCATCGAGGTTGAAGCTGTAGCCCGTGGGCACCACAAGGCCGACGGTGGATTTCGAGCAGCCGAGACTTTGCATCTTCGTCATGAGGCCGGGGAGGGCGGTCTCCGACGAACTGGTGCCAAGAACAAGAATCAACTCGTCCTTGATGTAAGCAAGGAAGCGAAAGATCGAGAACCCGCACCAGCGCGCAATCCCGCCCAGGATGATCACCACAAACAATCCGGCGGTGATGTAGAAGCCAAGCATGAGTGCGAGCAGCTTGTTCAGCGCCCCAATGCCGTAGCTGCCCACGGTGAATCCCATCGCGCCAAGCGCACCGATGGGAGCCGCTTTCACGACGATATGCATGACGCCAAAGAAAACCTGTGAGCCGTATTCGATGACATGCAATAGCGGCGCGCCACGTGGCCCCATGAAGGCAATCGCGAACGCCACGAGGATGGCGACGAACAACACCTGGAGGAGATCACCCGAGGTGAACGCACCAAGGAAGGTGCTTGGGATGATGTTCATGACGAAATCCGTCGTGCTGAGCGCATGCGCCTTTTCCGTCAAGCCTTTGCCGATGCTCGAATCGAGCGTTGCCGGATCGATGTTAAATCCCGCGCCGGGTTTCAGGACATTCACGACGAGCAGGCCAATCGCGAGTGCAATCGTGGACACGACT
>CAJCCF010000172.1 GCA_903960845.1 uncultured Verrucomicrobiota bacterium
CAGACGGGTATCATTGAAGAAATCGACCCTGAACGTGGCGTGTTGCGCGTGTCAGTGAACATCTTCGGACGCTCAACTCCGGTGGACCTGGAATACTGGCAGGTGGAAAAGGCATAACCAGTCATTTCGGTCGCCACCACCTATGGCTGGCGGCCTTCAAATCTCAAGCAAGCGAACAAAACCATGGCCAAAGAAATCGTCAAACTCATCAAGCTCCAGATTAAAGCTGGCGCCGCCAATCCAGCCCCGCCTATTGGTCCTGCACTCGGTCAGGCCGGTGTGAACATCATGGCATTCTGCAAAGAATTCAACGCCGCCACTCAAAAGGCAGGCGGTGATGTCCTGCCAACCGTGATCACGGTTTATAAGGATAAGAGCTTCACCTTCATCACCAAACAACCACCGGCTTCCAACCTTCTCAAGAAGGTGGCGAACATCGCCTCCGGTTCTGGTGAAGCAGCCAAGAAAAAAGTTGCCAAAATCACCAAGGCTCAGCTTCTCGAAGCGACCAAGATGAAACTGGCTGACCTCAACACCACCGATCTTGAACGTGCCTCCCGCATCATGGCCGGCACAGCCCGCCAAATGGGCATCGAAATTATTGACTAAAACCAATCGCAGGAGAACGGCATCCGTTCGAAAGCACTGCAAACTACCATGCAAACACGAAGCAAAAGATACAAGAAAGCCGCCGAGATGATTCCGGCGGGAAAAGCCTTCACTCTTGAAGAGGCCGCCGAACTGGTCCGCAAGTTGCCGGGCACGAAATTCAACCAGACGGTGACACTGTCTTTTCACATGGGTGTGGACCCGAAGAAGGGTGATCAGATGGTTCGTGGAACTTGTGCACTGCCGCACGGTTCCGGTAAGACCGTCCGCGTTGCCGTCTTTGCCATTGGTTCGGGTGCCGAGGCTGCCAAGGCTGCCGGTGCTGAATTCGTTGGGTATGAAGACCTGATCGCCAAAGTTAAGGATGGCATGCTGGATTTCGACGTCGCAATCGCCACACCGGCGGCGATGAATGAAGTGCGTAAACTTGGTAAGCAACTCGGACCTCGTGGTTTGATGCCAAATCCAAGAACAGGCACTGTGACTGATGACACAGCTGCTGCCGTCAAAGCCGTCAAGGCTGGTCGTGTCGACTTCAAACTCGACAAAAATGGCAATATCGCCACGACGATTGGCAAGGTTCAATTCGACACCAGCGCCCTTACAGAAAACGGCCATGCGCTGATCGACTCGATCGTGCGTGCCAAACCCGCCTCTGCTCGTGGTAAATATGTGCACAGCATCACGCTTGCAGCGACCATGTCGCCTGCCCTGCGCATTGATGTTTCGAAGTATGTGAAAATGTAATCCCGAAGAATCTGAATCATGAAAGCTGAAAAATCATTGGTCATCGAAGACCTGCTCAAGCGGGTCAACGCCTCCCCTTTTCTGTTCGTTGTGGATTACACCGGACTGACCGTGGAAAAATTTGCGGAACTGCGTAAGCGTCTCAGGGCCTGCAGTGCCGAAATCCATGTTTACAAAAATAACCTGGTGAAGAAGGCTGCTGAAAAAGCAGGCTACCCGGGTGAAATTGGTCCCCATCTCACTGGCCAGAGTGCTTATGTGACAGGCGCAAAAGATGTGTACGCCGCAGCGAAGATCTTGAAGAATTTCACCGCCGAGTTCGCAAAACCGGTGATGAAAGTGGGCGTGCTTGACGGTAATCTGCTCGACGCAGCTTCCATCAAAATCCTCGCTGACCTGCCTTCCCGCGAAGTGCTTCTTTCGCAGCTTCTTGGTATGCTTCAGGCGCCGGCCTCGGCCCTTGCCCGCGTGCTTAAAGCCAAGAGTGAACTTGAGACCCCCGCTTCTTAGAACCAATTTGACCAGATGGCCCTTCATACGGCCTGAACATAAACACCCAATGGTTCCTCGCCGGAGCGAAAGCTTTCGCTCTTAAACCAACCGAAGCTTCGGCATGCGGCGATACCGATAAAACAATATGGCTGACCTAAATAAAATCGTTGATGAACTGAGTGGCTTGACTGTCATGGAAGTTGCAGAGCTCGTTAAATCCCTTGAAGTCAAGTGGGGCGTGAGTGCTGCCGCTCCTGCCGCTGCTGCTGCTGCCTCTGGTGGCGCTGTTGCTGCAGCTGTTGAAGAGAAGACCGAATTCGACGTCGTCCTCACTGATGCCGGCACGAACAAGATTGCCGTCATTAAGGAAGTTCGCGGCGTGGTTCCTGGCCTTGGTTTGGCTGAAGCGAAGAAGCTCGTTGAGAGCGCTCCGCAGAAGCTCAAGGAAGGTTGCAAGAAGGAAGAAGCGGAAGAAATCAAGAAGAAGCTTGAAGCCGCTGGCGCCAAAGTTGAGATCAAGTAATCTCTCCCCATTCTTTTCCGTGTGCTGTCTTCATGACGGCACACGGTACAAAGAAACCCTCAACGTTCCGTTTTTCGAAAAGTTCCATTCACGACATGCCCGCATTTCAACCCGTTTCCACCTGCACCCTCGAAGCTCCGCTTTCGATGGCTGAGGTGTCTTACGGGGCTCGGCCGTCGCCCCCCTTTCCTCATCGTCTGGGCACAGATTCGCGTCTGTGTTCCGGATTTGCTATTTCCACACTGGAGAATCTGATCCTCGGGCTGGCCGCCTGATTTTTAGACCTCCTTTGTTCCGTGGAGTCACCCTCCACACCCCCACCGCCAATGCCATCCAGTAGCCTCCCCACCTTGCTTATGTCCCAGCGCACCAACTTTGGCAAGATTCACGAAGTCTCCGAGCCACCGAACCTGATCGAGATTCAGCTTCGGTCCTATGAGGAGTTTCTCCAGAAAAACACTCTGCCTTCGAAGCGGAAAGAGGTGGGCCTGCAGGCGGTCTTCAAGGAAGTGTTTCCGATCGAAAGTTACGATCAGAAAATGACCCTTGATTTCGTCTTGTATGAAATCGGTGATCCCAAGCTGAACTCATTGGAAGCCATCCGCGAGGCGGAGACCTACAGTGCCCCGCTCTACGTCACCTTTGAATTGAAGGATGAAGCTGGTGCCAAGCAGGAGCGCGTTTACATGGGTGAAATTCCGCTCATGACCGATCGCGGCACTTTCGTCATCAATGGTGCCGAGCGCGTTGTCGTTAGCCAGCTCCACCGCTCACCCGGTATCTGCTTTGAGAGCAACCAGCACCTCAATGGCCGCTGGCTTTATGGTTTCCGGATCATTCCTGACCGCGGCACCTGGTTGGAAGTGCAGTTCGACACGAACGATCTTCTCTATGTCTACCTCGACCGCCGCCGTCGCCGTCGCAAGTTCCTGGCCACGACACTTCTGCGCGTGATTGGTTATTCCAAGGACGAGGACATCCTCAAGCTCTTCTACAACATTGAAGACATGAAGCTCAAGGAAGGCCTGAGCGAGGAGGAGATTTCCTCCAAACTCCTTTTCCGCGACATTCTTGATGGCGAGCTCATCGTGGCTCGCGCCTACGAACCACTGACTGCCGGTGTCGTGCGTCAGCTTATCCAACTTGGCCACAAGACCATCAAGGTTGTCACCGCATCTCAGGACGATCTCATCGTCACCTCCCTGCGCAAGGATCCGGCCAAGGATGAGGAAGAAGCTCTCAAAGAAATCTATCGCCGTCTCCGTCCGGGCGATCCTCCGACCGTCCCGAATGCCCGTGCGCTGGTGAAGCGTCTCTTCTTTGATCCGAAGCGCTATGATCTCACACGCGTGGGACGCTACAAAATCAATCAGAAGCTCACCCTCAAGACTGACAGCGACATGCGCATCCTGGATGCCAACGATGTCATCACTGCCATGAGCTACCTCTTCAAGCTGCGTGCTGGTGAAGGTCTTCTCGATGATATTGATCACCTCGGCAGCCGCCGCGTGCGTGCCGTCGGCGAACTCCTCGCCAACCAATGCCGTGTCGGGCTTGCCCGCACTGAGCGGCTGGTCAAAGAGCGCATGACCCTGTTTGATGTGAACATGGACACCATGACGCCTGGCAAATTGGTGAACCCAAAGGCCTTGTCTGCTGTCGTCCGCGACTTCTTCGGTCGCAGCCAGCTCAGCCAATTCATGGACCAGATCAATCCTCTGGCAGAGTTGACTCACAAGCGCCGTTTGTCCGCTCTCGGGCCTGGTGGTCTTAATCGTGACCGTGCAGGCTTCGAAGTGCGCGACGTTCACCCTTCCCACTACGGTCGTATCTGTCCTATTGAGACACCCGAAGGTCCGAACATCGGTCTGATCAACTCATTGGGCACTTATGCCCGTATCAATGAGTTTGGCTTCATTGAAACGCCTTACCGCCTTGTTAAAGATGGTTTTGCGGCTGACAAGATCGAGTACCTCACCGCCGATCAGGAGGAGAACCATTACATCGCCCAGGCCAACAACCGTCTGGATGATAGTGGCCGCTTCACTGCAGACAAAGTCACTGTGCGCTATCGTGGAGACTTCCTGGAAGTGGAGCCGTCAAAGCCCACCCTCATGGACGTGTCGCCTAAGCAACTCGTCTCCATTGCAGCAAACCTGATTCCTTTCCTTGAGCATGATGACGCCAACCGCGCGTTGATGGGTTCGAACATGCAACGTCAAGGTGTGCCTCTTCTGGAAGCAGAAGCGCCACTCGTCGGCACCGGCATGGAAGGTAAGACGGCCCGTGACTCCCGCGCCGTAGTTGTTGCTGATGCCAATGGCACTGTGGCCACTGCGACTGCCGATGTCATTATCGTCACGAAAGACGGTGACCTGCCAGTCAGTGACAAAGTGTTCCTGGCCGATCCCCGCAAGTCTGTGCAGACCGATCCGGAGAAGGGCATCTATGTCTATCCCCTCCGCAAGTTCGGCCGCTCAAACGCGGGCACCTGCATCAATCAGCGCCCGCTGGTGAGGCGCGGTCAAAAAATTAAAAAGGGCGATGTGATCGCTGACGGTCAGATCGGAAGAGCACACG
>CAJCCF010000173.1 GCA_903960845.1 uncultured Verrucomicrobiota bacterium
CGCCGGCGATGCGCTCACGAGCCTGGCTCCACAGGAACTGGCCGCCGAGTCGCGGGATGGCATTCAGCGGGGCATCGACGCCGCGCATCTTGCTGAGATTGCGCCAACTGAAGCCGGGAAACACGACGGGCAGGTAATCCTGATCATGCTCGCGACACCACTTCGCGTCAGCTTCATGAACTTTGCTGATCATTTTCGAAGCTTTCTCAGGCGAGTGGTAGCGACCCACGGCCCAGGGGCTGATGATGTCCGCGCTTTGCAGGACCTGGTGCAGCTTCGGATCGCGAGTGGCATCGCCTTCCTGACTGCGCCAATGCCAGGGCACGCCAGCCATGACGGTGAGTTTGCCGAACTCTGGATTGTCATGCAGGAAGCGCAGCAGCGCGTGACTCTCATCGAGCGTGTAGTCGCGTCCATCATTGAAGCCGATGCCCCACACGGCGACGACGGGCTTGCCAGCGTGGCGTTGATACGTCGGATCATCGAGAATGCGCAACTCGGTGCGCAGCCGCTTCCAGTCCTGCATGATCACGGATTCGAGTTCGCCCGACTTCAGGCCGCTGAGGTCATACATGATGCACCAGGTGCGGCCCGCCGCCTTCGCGCTGTCTCGGACATGCTGCAAAACGGTGTCGTGATGCGCGCGGAAGCGTTTGTCTTTGAGCACGGTGCCGAAACGCTGGAGGGAAATGCCATCAATGCCATGCTCGCGCATCCATTCGAAATGGCGCCGCACCGTCTTCGGATGCGCGGAGCTGAACACCTGGGCCGTAGCGCCATCAGCAAGCTTCAGCGGCGTGTCGAAACGCTCGTCAGCATCCATCTCCGACACATCCGGCCAGAGATCGATATGACACTGCCCCGGCTTGTTAAACCCATAATGCACCCAGCCCAGATTCGAGCCGTCCGCCGGTGTCGCAAACCAGCCCTGGTAACCGCACATCACCTTGCCGGAGAGTGTGGCGGGATCGGTGGCGTGAAGATGGTATGCGAAAAGCAGGGAGATCAAAAGCAGTCTCATGAAACTGACGATGCCTAACTCAAAGCTGATGACAACCCGGCTTGTTCCATTACTTTTTGATCATGCAGGGCGCATCAAAATCATCTGTCATCACCCCCGAAGACCTCGTTGGGGAGGAGTGGGCTGCCTGGTATCAGCTTGATCCCTTGCAGCGCTGGGAAGAAAGCGCCAGACTTTGGCAGACCTATCTCACCCTGGGAGGCAGCCTTGATCCCGAACCCGATACTCAAAGTCCTTTCTTCGATGGCAGCTCATCAGGTGCAATGCCTGCTCATGGGCGGTCAGGCCTGCGTGTTCTACGGCGCAGCGGAGTTTAGCCGGGATTCGGATTTCGTGATTCTGGCGGAGCCTGAGAATCTGGAAAGGCTGAAAGCCGCTCTACATCATTTGCAAGCGGAGCCCATCGCTGTGCCTGACTTTAATGAGAGCTATCTGCATCGCGGTCATGCGGTTCATTTCCGCTGCCGACATCCTGAGTGTTCAGGTTTGCGAGTCGATGTGATGTCGGTCATGCGCGGCGTCGATTCTTTCCCGGCATTGTGGGAGCGCCGCACAACATTGGAACTCTCCGATGGCACTCACTGCCATCAGCTTTCAGTTCCTGATCTCGTCAAAGCGAAGAAAACTCAGCGAGACAAGGACTGGCCGATGATCCGTCGTCTGGTGGAGGCTAACTTCTTCGAGCATCAAATGAATCCGACACCAGAACACATCGATTTCTGGCTGCGTGAGCTGCGAACTCCCGAATTATTAATCCAGCTGGCTTCGCAATATCCAAAGGCTGCCGATGAATGCCGAAAAACACGAAGGCTGCTCTCATGGGCTGTCGAGGGTGATTTCACAGCTTTAGAGCATGCCCTGCGGGAGGAGGAAACCGCTGAGCGAAATGAGGATCGTGAATACTGGCTGCCACTCAAAAAAGAACTCGAAGCCCTTCGCAGACTTCGAGTTCAATCAAATGGCATCTGATCATCCTTACAGCAGGCACTCCGCGATCTGCACGGCATTCAGCGCGGCGCCTTTGAGCAGCTGATCACCGACGACCCAGAAGGCGAGGCCGTTGTCGAGGGCGCAGTCGAGGCGGATGCGGCCGACGGCGCAGTTGTCACGGCCGGCGATGTCGAGGGCGAGCGGATACTTTTTGTTAGCTGGATCGTCGATCACGTCGAGACCAGGGGCACCGGCAAGCACTTCGCGGGCGGCGGCGACGCTGACCGGCTTTTCAAACTCGGCGCTGATGGCGATGCTGTGGGCGCGGAAGACCGGGATGCGCACGCAGGTCACGGAAGCGCGGAAGTCCGGGTGATGCATGATCTTGCGGCCCTCGTTCTCCATCTTCATTTCCTCTTTGGTGTAACCATTGTCGAGGAAGCTGTCGACATGAGGGATGGCATTGAAGGCGATCTGATGAGGATAGACGTGCGGTTGGGAGTCGAGCTTGGCGGCATCCCAGGCGCGGTTTTCAGAGGCCCACTCGCGCGACTGCTTCGCCAGTTCCTCGATGGCCTGCGCGCCGGTGCCGGAGACGGCCTGGTAGCTGGAGGCGAAGATGCGCTTCACGCCAAAGGCCTGATGCAGCGGATACAGCGCCATCAGCGAGATGGCGGTGGTGCAGTTCGGATTGGCGAGGATGCCCTGGTGGCCCTTCACATCGGCAGCATTGATCTCAGGTACGATGAGCGGGACCTTGGGGTCCATGCGGAAGTAGGATGAATTGTCCACCACCACGGCTCCGGCCTTCACCGCATGCGGGGCGAAGTCACGCGAGATGCCGCCGCCGGCGCTGAAGAGGGCGATGTCCACGCCGGTGAAGCTGTCGGGAGTGAGTTCCTTGATCGTCACGTCCTCGCCTTTGAATTTCATCTTCTTTCCGGCACTGCGGGCACTGGCGAGAAGGGTGAGCTGGCCGACTGGGAAACCGCGCTCTTCAAGACAGCGCAGCATTTCCACACCCACCGCTCCGGTGGCGCCAACGACGGCGACGTGTTTCAGGTTACTCATGATGGTGTGTTTTTGGTTTTGGGAAAAAGGGCGCGCAGAGTAGGAGCAATCTGCGGGAATGCAAGAGGCGGGCCTTTTTTGGGAAAGAGAGATGAAAGATCGCGGGGCCGCTGATAGTGAAGGGGAGATGCGAATCCTCTGTCTTCTATTGGCGCGGCTGCCCGATCCGGCTTACCACATCGCCTGTCCATCCCGGGCGCTGGTTGTCATCGGAGAGTGAGCGGGGCAGCGCTTTTTCCTCCTTGAAAAGCCCCCTTGCGCCGGTAAATACCCGCCCCCTTGCGCTGGGCCGCCTCTCGCGCTGCAAACTCAACGCCCTTCGCCCCAAGATCTCTGCCCATGAATAACGCCCTCCTCGCCCAAGCCGCCAATGAAGCCCGTGGTCTCGCCATGGATGCTGTCCACAAGTGCTCCTCCGGCCATCTCGGTCTGCCTCTCGGTTCCGCTGAAATCGGCGCCGTGCTTTTCGGTGAAAGCCTCCAATGCGACCCGGCCGACCCGAAATGGCTGAATCGCGACCGTTTCATCCTGAGCGCCGGCCACGGCTCCATGTTCATCTACTCATGGCTGCACCTGAGCGGCTACGCGGTGACGATTGAGGACGTGGCCAATTTCCGCGTGCTGCACTCCATCACTCCGGGTCACCCTGAATTTCATGAAACCCCGGGTGTGGAATCCACCACCGGCCCTCTCGGTCAGGGCGTGGGCAATGCTGTTGGTTATGCGCTTTCCGGAAAAATGGCAGCGGCAAAATACAACACCGCCGGACACAAAATCATCGACAACCACATCTTCGCCCTCGCCGGCGACGGTTGTCTTCAGGAGGGTGTGGCCCGTGAAGCGGTCGCTTTTGCCGCCCACAACCAGCTCGACAACCTCATTGTCCTCTTCGACTCCAACGATGTCACGCTCGACGCCATGGCCAAGGTCACGCAGAGCGAGGACACCCAGGCGCTCTACACCGCCATCGGTTGGGACGCCGTGACCATCGACGGTCACGACCTCAATGCCATCAAGGCCGCCATCGAAACCGCGAAGGCGAACGACAACGGCAAGCCCAAGATCATCATCGCGAAGACCACCATCGGCAAAGGGATCCCTGAGGTCGCCGGAACCGCCAAGGGGCACGGCGAAGGCGGTGCCAAATTTGTCGACTCCGCCAAAAAAGGCCTCGGCATCCCGGACGGCACCCATTTCTACGTGAGTGACGCGGTGAAGGCCTACTTCGCCGAACTCAAGGCAGCGCGTGCTGCCGCTCATGCAGAATGGAACGTGACATTTGCCGCCTGGAGCGCTGCAAACGCTGATCTGGCGGCCGAACTCGACGCCGCCCGCAACGGCAGCCTCAAGGCAGAAGACCTGCTCAAAGTCATCCCCGAATATCCGGCTGAAGGCAAGGCCGCCACGCGCAACAGCGGCGGAGAGATTCTCAATCACCTCGCGAAAGCCGTCCCGAATCTCATCACGGGCAGCGCCGACCTCTTTGGCTCGACGAAGAACTACATCACCGGCGGCGGCGACTTCAGCGCCACCAACCGCCTCGGTCGTAACATTTGGTTCGGCATCCGCGAGCACGCGATGGCTGCCATCTGCAACGGCATCGCCTACGATGGTCTCTTCCTCGGAAGCTGCGCCACCTTCCTCGTCTTTGCCGACTACTGCCGCCCGAGCATCCGAATCGCCGCACTGGCGAAACTTCCCGTGACATACATCTTCACCCACGACTCGGTTGGTGTCGGTGAGGATGGCCCGACGCATCAACCCGTCGAGACCATCAGCGGCCTGCGCGTCATCCCGAATCTCGATGTCATCCGTCCAGGCGATGCCGAAGAAGCCGCCGCGGCTTTTGCCGCCGCCTTCAGCCGTGCTGATGGTCCAACACTGCTCGCCCTCAGCCGTCAGGATCTGCCGCATCAAGGAAGCGCCAGCGCGGCGACCCGCCGTGAAGGCACCCTCAAAGGTGGTTATGTCCTGGTGAAGGAAACCGCCCCGCTGGAAGCCATCGTTATTGCCACCGGTTCCGAAGTGCAGCACGCCGTCGAAGGTGCCAAGGGCAAGCCCGGCGTCCGCGTTGTCAGCCTGCCATGCTTCGAGCGCTTTGATCGCCAGAGTTCCGAATACCGCGAAAGCGTCCTTCCTGCCGCCTGCACAAAACGCATCGCCATCGAAGCCGGCGTCTCCGGCCTCTGGTGGAAATATGTCGGCACGCAGGGGCAGATCATTGGCATCGACCGCTTCGGCATCAGCGCCCCCGGCAACACCGTCTTCAAAGAACTCGGCATCACCGCCGACGCGGTGGCAAAGGCGCTGGCCTGAAACTGAGGCGGCTGCCTGAGGGCTTGTTTTGAATCATCGAGAAGAGAGGCTGGGAACGGCCTCTCTTTTTTGTTTCCCGAGGGTTTTTCGAAGGAGTTTTTCCTTGCGAAATGTGTTTCATGAATGGCCGCCATCCTGCACGATGCACGGCACCCCTTCACCCCATGAAACTCAAGATCAATCTCGACAACTACCGCATCCCGGACGGCAGGCCTTTCCGCATCGCGAAGGTGAAGATGAAGACGTCGAAATATTACAACCATGACGCACACTACGAGGATCTGATCGGGCAATTCAGAATCGAGATCGATGATCTGCAGCAGAAAATGTATGCGCAGGACAGGCAGGGACTGCTGCTGATCTTTCAGGCCATGGATGCGGCAGGGAAGGACAGCACCATCAAGCATGTCATGAGCGGGGTGAACACGCAGGGGGTGGAGTGCCACGCATTCAAGCGACCCACGGATACTGAGCTCGATCACGATTTTCTTTGGCGCACCAGCTGTGTGATGCCCCCGCGTGGACGCATTGGCATTTTCAACCGCAGTTATTATGAGGAGGTGCTCGTCTGCCGGGTTCACCCGGAGATCGTCACAAAAGTTCAGCGCCTGCCGGCGAAGACGACGAGGAACGTCGAAAAACTTTTTGCCGACCGGCTGAAGGACATCCGCAATTTCGAGGCCTACAGCCACCGCAACGGCATCCGCATCGTGAAGTTTTTTCTCCACGTTTCCAAGGAGGAGCAGAAGAAGCGCTTCCTGGCCAGGATCGACACGCCGAGTAAAAACTGGAAGTTCGAGGAGGGGGATGTGAAGGAGCGCGGTTTTTGGAAGGAATACATGCATGCCTATGAAGAGGCCATCCGCGTCACCGGCACGGAAGATTGCCCCTGGTATGTCGTTCCAGCCGATGACAAGAAGAACATGCGCCTCATCGTGAGCGCCGCCATCCTGCACGAAATGCAGAGCATGAAACTGAGGTATCCCGAGCTTCCAGCGGAGCAGAAGGCGCAACTGGAAGCGGCAAAGAAACTGCTGCTGGCCGAGAAGTGACCCGTCTCTGAGATGGTCAAACAACCCCTTGCCACAGCCTGCCCACCTCATAGACTGCGCCTCCATGGAGGACGACATCCCCAAAGACATTCCTGAAGACATCGTGAAGGAGGCCTCAGGCGGCATCCCGACACGAAAGACCTTGATCGAGCGGTTGGACAACTGGTCCGACTGGTCGAGTTGGGATGAGTTTTACCGGACCTACTCAGGTTTTGTGTTCCATGTGGCCCGCAAATCAGGGTTGAGTGATGACGAGGCGAGTGATGTGGTGCAGGAGACCTTCATCGGTGTGGCGAAGAATCTGCAGAAGAAGAAATTCGACACGAGTCTGGGTTCCTTCAAATCCTTCCTGCTCAACCAGGCCCGCTGGCGTATTCTGGATCAATTCCGCCGGCGCAAGAAGCAGCAGAGCCGGGAGGCGAACCTTTATGCGGATGAGACGGACGAGCGCCGCACGGCACCGATTGACCGCTGCGCTGATCCAAACGGAATGGCACTGGAAAAGCTCTGGGATAAGGAATGGCAGGACAAGGTCATGGACATCGCCCTGCGGCGCGTGCGTGCGTTGGTGTCACCCCGCCAGTTTCAGATTTTTTCCTGCTATGTTCTCAAGGGGTGGTCGCCGGAGCGGGTAAAAAAGGAGCTCGGCGTGAATGCCGCTCAGGTGTATCTCGCCAAGCATCGTGTAGGACGTATTCTGAAGCACGAGGCGGCGCGGTTGGCTGCTGAGGAGCAATGAATGTTATGTCCGGGATGGGTCACTGAAGCCTGACCTTCCCGTGCATGTTGTTTGTTACTCACTTTCAGGTTGCGCAGTTTCACGACACATCCACTATCAACGACCTTTTGTTAAACTAACCCTATGCGCCGCCGAACCAACCCCCTCTCAGAACGTAACATTAAGCGTATCGACACACGACCAGATGCGATCAAACAAACTCACGGTTTCCAGGTTTGCATTTCGCGCGAAGGATCTCTGCATACGAAGCACTTCTCCGACAGTCTCTTTGGAGGCATCAAGGGCTCACTGAAAAAGGCGCGCAGCTATCGTGATTCAATGCTGGCGGATATGCCACCACTTGAGGCCAGCCGGATCGCGCACACCACGAATGCCAAGAACAAGAGCGGGCATGTGGGTATTTCCTACCGCAAGTACAAAACCGCCAAGGGCAAGACCACGCGGCTCATTGCCGTCTCTGTCCGCGCTGAGAAGGGCAAGACGATTTCCCGCGTGTACCGCTACACCAAAGAGGATCATGACAAGATGCTTGCCGAAGCAATCGCCTTCCGTGAAAAGTTGCTGCTCGACCGTCTGAAGCGTGAGGGTGGAGTGTCCGGCATCATCAAGGCCAAGTCCCCTCTGGGCGTCGCCAAGAAGGCGAAGAAGAAAGCTGCCAAAGCGGTGAAACTCACCCGGGAAAGAAAAACGGCGAAGAAGGCTGCTCCTGCTAAAAAGGCGGCCGCCAAACCCGCCAAGAAGGCCGTGAAGAAAGCCAAGGCCAAAGGTCGCAAGTAAGGCCTAATCAGTTTTGTTTTAAAAAGTGTCAGGTCGAGGGCCAGTCCGGCAAATACCACATTTGACCGGAAGGCCCCAGGCCTTGAGCCTCCAAGGCTCGGATGAAAAGCTTGGGGTTGATGTTTGTGGAATGCAGGGCAGTTCGACGCCGGAGCTTGATCATAAGCAGTGCTCGGTGCCTTTTTCATGAAAGCGCGGCAGGGGACGTCGCAAATCTACCGGACGAAGTTCCGCCGGGGTCAGGCGTTGATGCCTTGATTTGAGCGCATTCCAAACACTGATGGATCAATGTTTCAGCTCTGCAAAGATAAGCCGTCCAGCCGTGGTCGGCAGCGCGCTGGAGATGACTACGTTCACGGATTGACCAATGAAGGCCGCCGCCTGGTTCACCACGATCATGGTGCCGTCGGTCAGGTAGCCCACGGCCTGATGCTTTTCCTTTCCCTGTTTCATCAGGCTGAGTGAAAGCTCATCACCGGGATTGAGCTGCGGTTGAAGACTGATCGCCAGGTCATTGAAGTTCAGAACCGTGATTCCGCGCAGACGCGCCACTTTGGCCAGGTTTTCATCATTGGTTAGCAGGCGCGCATTCAGATCGCGCGCCAGACTGACCAGTCGCGCATCCACCGACTGCAGGCGGTGGTCCTCCGCAGGCTGATCCTCATGAATGGAGAGGCGCACGCCGGGCGTGCCGCGCATCTGTTCCATCACTTCCAGGCCGCGTTTGCCGCGCAGCACCTTCTGGGAGTCGCCAGACTCGGACAGACGCTGCAATTCATCCAGCACGAAGCGCGGCACCACCAGCGCGCCGCTCAAAAAGCCCGTGGCCACCACCTGCTGGATCCGGCCATCGATGATGATGTTCGTGTCGAGTAACAGCGGCTCGCCCTCCGATCCATCACGCCGAAACCGCACGTAAGGGATGATGAAGGCGAACTGGTCGCGGTCACTGCGCAGGCCGAAAGTCACCCCGAAGAAGGCCATTGAAATGAAAATCAGAAACTCGGTGACATTGCGGATGTCATCCAAATTCTCCATGCGCTGAAAGACGCTGAGTTGAAAGATGCCGATGCGTGTCACCAGCCAGGCGCAAAAAAGGCCGATGCCGAGACCAAAGGTTGCGTGGGAAAAGTCACGCAGGCTGAAGCGGGCAAAAAGCATGTCCAGCAGGATGAGCAGCCCCATTGACGAACCGCCAATGACCGCGCCAAACCACCACGGCTGATAAATGCCGAGGGACACGACGACACCGACAATCATAAACAGAGCCAAAAAGAGCGCCCTGACGAGGCGGATGGACCAGACGGAATTCATGCAGAGAAAAAGTGACAGCAGCATAGCGGTGGCCACGCTTTTTGACGAGAGCCAAATTTGAGGGGGCAGGTTTGCGTTGGATGTCGGCCCTGCGGAGAGCCTTTCAAGTCACGCAAAGCATTGCAAACTGGTGCCAACCACTGCAAACCTTCAGGCCCTCATGCCCCGAGTTCACATCAAGACCTACGGCTGCCAGATGAACGAGCGCGATACCGAGCAGGTGTCCCAGATGTTTGTCGAGCGCGGCTACACCATGACGTCCACCGACACGGACGCCGACGTGGTGCTCATCAACACCTGCTCGGTGCGCGATCAGGCCGAACAAAAAGCTCTGGGAAAAATGGGCATGGTGCGCCGCCGAAGACTTCCCCTCGTCACCGGTTTCATGGGCTGCATGGCTCAGAGCCGGGGGCCTGAGCTGGTGAAAAAAACCGGCGTTGATCTCGTCGTCGGCACACAGAAGTACCATCGCGTGGTCGAGTATGTCGATGAGATCATTCGCGCCAAAGAAGCGCAGCAGATGGATGATGAGCGTTTTTCAATCGTCGATATCGACGAGGAGGAAGCCAGCCAAAACACCATCCGCGACCATGCTTTGAAGGAAAAGCAGGGCAGTGCCTTTGTCAGCATCATGCAGGGCTGCAACATGAAGTGCACCTTCTGCATTGTGCCCTACACCCGCGGCAGTGAGCGCGGGCGGCCCATTGCCGAAATCGTCGAGGAGGTGCGCCGCCTCGCTGACCGTGGCGTGAAGGAAATCACCCTGCTTGGCCAGATTGTGAACCTGTATGGCCGTCACGAGTTCCCGGTCGTCGATGGCAAAAGCCCCTTCGTGCAGCTCATCGAAGCGGTGCATGATGTCCCCGGCATTCAGCGCATCCGTTTCACCAGCCCGCACCCCATTGGCTATAAGAAGGATCTCATCGAAGCCTTCACTTATCTGCCCAAGCTCGCCGAGCATGTCCATCTCCCCATCCAGAGCGGCAGTGATGAAATCCTCAAGCGGATGCACCGGCCCTACACCGTCGCGAAGTTCACCGATCTCGTCGAGCGCATCCGCGCCGCGCGCCCCGGCATCGCCGTGACCACGGATGTCATCGTTGGTTTTCCCGGCGAGACTGAGGAGCACTACCTGGAGACACGCGCGCTGTTTGATCGGCTGAAGTTCGAGAATGCCTTCGTCTTCCGCTACTCCAAGCGCCGCGGCACGCCTGCCGCTGAGATGGATGAAGCCATCCAAGTCTCCGAGCAGATCAAGGAAGCCCGCAATCAGGACCTGCTGACGTTGGTCAATCAGCACGCCTACACGAAATACGAAGAGCTCGTCGGCCAGCGTGTCGAAATTCTCTGCGAAGGACCCAGCAAGACCAATGAAACCCGTCTCATGGGCCGCACGCGCACCAACAAGATCGTCGTCTTTGAGGGCAACCCCAGCCGCCACACCGGCGAGATTTTCGATGTGAACATTCGCCACTACGAGAACTTCACGCTGTTTGGGGAGCTGCAGGAAGTGAACTGACCGGTCACCTCTTCACGGGGCGAAATCCGGCACGACAGGCACCGCTTCCTGCGTGGCAAGACGGCGATCCTGCGCCTGAGGGCTCACGCGCGCCCAGCGGAATTGCCAGAGCGTGCCCAGCTTTGTCAGGCCGCTCACACTGGAGAGCAGTAGCAGCGGCCAGCCCGTGCGCAGCCCCATGGCCAGCGCGAAGACGACCGTCGAGATGTCCTTCAGCAGAAAGAACTGATGCATGCGGATCGACACCGCGCCGGTTCGCCCTGAGTGGCGGATTAACAAAATTTGATGCAGGTAGCCCTGTGCCAGGATCACTGTGGCCACCACAATCATCGCCTGCGAGATGCTGCGGCACCACACCGCCGCACCGGCATTCTGGAGCAGCACACCCGGCAGCAGGAACAACAGCACTGAGCATAACGTGAAGCTGAGTTTGGAAATCCATTCGCGCCGCGAGCGCATGATCTCCCAAAGCACCATGAGGGTGAGCAGTGATGCCGCGAGGCGCGTCCAGACCAGGTAGTGATTGAACCGTTCCAGACAGGCTCCGTAGAGGAAGAAGGAAAAGAACGCGAGATAGCTGCTCACAAACTGATTCAGCGACAGCACTGCCGTTGTTCCCTCCGTCAACCTGCCCTGACGCTGATCATGCCCGCGCTGCCACACGATCCTCAACTGCGCCCACAAGCCGCCGATGGTCAGCAGGAAGATGACCGAATTGATGAAGCCGGTGACGTGGTAGCCCATGCAGATCGAATGCGAGACCTGCACTATGCACACAAAATCCGGCACAAACATTCCGGCTTTGAGTTCTGAGGCAGAGGGGCGCCGATCAGCAGGCTTGCCTCATTTTCGCCAAGTCGATAGTTTCATGCGCATGAATGCAAAATTCAGCCGCCGTTCCTTTCTCAGCTCCGCCGCATCACTGGCCGCTCTCGCCTCCGCACCGCGCCCGCTTCTGGCCGCGGCGGCAGAACCGGAATCGATCGTGAAACTGCTCTATGAATCACTCAAACCCGAACAGCGGAAGGAGGTCTGCTTTGCCTGGGACTACGTGGACCCGAAGCGCGGTCTTCTGCGCACACGTCTGGAAAACAACTGGCGCATCACCAAGCCCGCCATCAAGAGCGATTTCTACACGGCCGATCAGCAGGCGATGATCCGCAGCATCTTCGAGGGCATCACCGCCCCGCAATGGCACGAGCGCTTCGACAAGCAGCTTGATGACGACATCGGCGGTTTCGGCAACAAGCAGGGTATCGCCATCTTTGGCCAGCCTGGCAGCGGCAAGTTTGAGTTCGTGCTCAGCAGCCGCCACATGACCCTGCGCTGTGATGGTGACAGTTCCGAGCATGTGGCCTTCGGCGGCCCGATTCTTTATGCTCATGAAGGCGATGCCCTGCATGAGAAACCCGGTCATCCTCACAACGTCTTCTGGCACCAGGCGCTGGAGGCTAACAAACTATACCATGTGCTTGATGCCGAACATCAGGCGCTCGCTCTCGTCACGCAGGGCATGCCGGCCGAGGAACTCGTGGGTTTCAGGGGCAGGGAAGGCAAATTTCCCGGCTGTCCCGTGTCCAAATTCGCCGCCGATCAGAAGGCCGAACTCCAGCGTATTCTCAATCACATGCTGGAGCCCTTCCGCACATCCGATCAAAACGAAGCCATGAAATGCCTCACCGCACAGGGCGGGCTCGATCATTGCAGCCTCGCTTTCTACAAAGAGGGCGATCTCGGCAATGACGGCGTTTATGACAACTGGCGCATCGAAGGTCCCTCCTTCGTCTGGTACTTCCGCGGCACTCCGCACGTCCATGTCTGGATCAACGTCGCCGATGACGCGTCCGTGAAACTGAACTCCTATCAGAACTCGATCATGTGACGGGGTGCCTCAGTCGTTTCAAGCCCGTTTGATCTTGCTGCAATATTCAGCAAAGCCATAGGCGGTCAGATACATCGGAATGCCGACTCCCAGAATCTTCCCAATTAAAAGCAGCCAATGAATGTGAAGATGTGGGTGTTCGATGGGTCCCCAACTTCCACCGCCTTCGAAAAACTCCCAATCATACCAAGTCGCATTAGACCTACCGCTCAACTTCACTGGCGTCGGAGGATTCCAAATGGGTGAAGGAGGTGGATAGTAGAACTCTTTGCCATAGGAAACGCCGGGAGGCGGATCGGTGTCAGTGTATTGGTAACGGCATTCCACAATCCAATCCGTGCGCCAAGCCTTCCACGCAAAGATGACGAACAGCAGTGAGATAAAAACCAGTCGGCGAGACATGTTTGATCATTAAACGATCCTCTTTCGGTGCGCGACAGTTCATTACTCCGCCAGCCTCTCCCGATAGACTTTCCGGGCATGCTCATACGCTGCGACGGCATCGGCGTGCTCCTTGGGATCAATGAGGGCTTCTTTTTGTGACCAGCATTGATCGACGCTTTTGAGGCACCATTCGAGACTGCGTTTTTCACGGATGGGTTTGTCGGCGACGGTGATGAAGATCGGGTTGGTGTGCGAGCTGGCGCGGATGCGGAGGGCGATCCAGCAGCTTTTGGTGATTGGCAGATCAAAGCTCAAATCACGCGTGGTGCCGTCTGCCGTGATAGTTTGTTTGGCGACGGATTCGCCATTCACGAGGAGTTCGACGGGGACTTCCCGCGAAGTGCCGATGCGGGCCCTTTCCAGATCCCAGAAGGGTTTTTGGCCCGCTGGAGCATTTTGGATTTCGGGATGAGTCTGGTCATCGAGTCGTGCGGCAGCTTTGACGCTGAGCTTGATGGTGGCGGGTTGGTCGAGGCGGAGTTCACTGCCGTTGACGCCGAGTTCGACCTCGTTGGCCTTGAAATCCATGAGGTGGCTCTTGCCATCGCTCACATAGGCGCGGCCGGCGCGGATGCCTTCACACCAGGCATCATAATTGAGCCTGCCATCGAGCTTCACATAGGCGCGGCCCAGGCCCACGCGCTCGCCGTAGATGCAGGGGAAGTCGGTTTCGCCGCTGATGCGTGTGCGGAAGCCGGCGTTGAGGGTGTGATACCAAATGTTCAGCTCCCAGGTGTGTGGCGTATCGACCATGGACATGAAATCGACCGCTGGCACCAGCTTGCCATCCGGCCCAGGGACCTGGTGGGTGACGTCGACGATGTATTCGCAGGCACCGATGCCATTGAAGGGCGGCACGACGTAGTTCGGCAGTTCATCCGTGGCGGATGGAAGTCCGAGTTTGTATGCTTGTCCGCGTGCGGGATCGCTTTCAGCAAGCGGCTGCAGGCCCCAGCCGCTGTGAGCGGGGCCGGTGAGTGCTCCCTGTTTCTTCGCCCATTTCAGCGTGTTGAGGCACAGCGTGGGCCAGTGCGCGGTGGAGTCGCCGCCGGGATACATTTGCTCCTTGAGTTTCAAGAGGCAGAGATGGCTGCTCTTGTGACTGCCAAAGCCGCTGACCTCGACATCATAACGCAGCAGGAAGGGGAAGCGCGATTCCTTGTCTTCGGTGCCGGTGAAGAACTGCTTTTGATAATCAAAACACGGTCCCCAGGTGAGGTTGGCGCCGATTTTCAAATCCTCACCCTGGCAATGCCGTGCCATGTCCGGTGCGTGAACGCCCATGGACGGCTGCGAGTAATGGGCGCAGCCTGCTGCATGGATATGATGATCGCCGCTCCACCACCCGAGCCTGGAGGGATCAATCCAGCGTCTTACCTGAAACTTCAGCGCCAGGTCTTTGCCTGAAACTTTCACATGCCGTTGTTCCGGTAAAGATTCCGGCCCGCGGCGAAACGTGATGTCATAGTCACCATCAGGAAGTTTCAACACCTCGCCATCGCCGCGATACACCTGGGGGTGAAAAAAGAAATCCGGAGCCACGCGCTTGGCTTGAGAAGGGTAAACACGACCTGCGGCATCTTTGATGAGCAGTTCGGCAACACATGGCTTCCCATCTTCATCCAGGATGCCGAGTTTTATCCGTCGCGCCGCCTGGCAGTCAAAGAGCAGGCTGACTTCATTTCGAAAGCCAAGATCCTGCGTGCCCTGACCAGTGTCGAAACTGAAGGTTGCATCACGTTTTCCGGCATCGCGGCTGTAGAGCTGGATGATGCGATATTCGACATCCAGGCCGCTGAGGTTGGCTTTCATTGGGGGCGCGTCGAACATTTCCCCATCCAGCCAGCGTGCCGAGAGCGCCGGTTCACCGGGATCCTTTGGTTTCGCGCCGGGCATGACTGGCGGTGATCCCTTCACATAAGACTCCCTGGCCTGAGGACTGTCAGCTGCAAGCTTGGCCGTGACACCCGCTTCATTATCCACCCGCACCAGATACTGACGCCAGCCCGCTTCATCGAGCACTGGTTTCGCCGCGCCCGCAGCGACTTTGACTCGCTGCTCGGGCGTGATAGTGACGTGGAATAGCACGTGGGCATCAAGCACGGCTTGTGCTTTGGAAACCGATGCCGGATCGTTATCGCGAATGCAGGCTTTTAATGTCGATATTTCTTCGGCACTGAAGGGTGAACCAAGAAAGTTCATGGCATCGATCAGGCGTTGTGCCGCTGAGAGAAACGGCTGGGGCTCGGTCGCAAGGGTCTGAAGAGGCCCGGTGAGCAGGAGTCCGGCGAGTGCGAAGAGTGTCGTCGTTTTCATCACAGACCAAACGAGACAAAGGCGGGCAATTCATCGAATCACCGGGAGGTGAAGAAAACTAAACAACGAAAGGCTTCTTTTCGGCATCGCCCCTGTTAGACTGGTGCCATGAAATCCTTTGGCATCCTCCTGCCCGCCATTCTGATCCTGATGCAGGCCTGCACTGCTGATCCATCATCTTCTAATGGGGAACGCCTGTCACAGGGCGGCACAAGGACAGATCGTGATGCCGGTTCTGCGGGCATGTATTCCATGGGAGGCACGAGCACCGCGAATCCTCCCATCAAACCTGGCGAGACATCCGCCGCTTACCGCGACAGGCTCGAGCGCCAGCAGCGTGAAAGTCTGCCTGATGCCCAGGTGCTTTATCAAAACAGTTCATCGGACGCTTTTGGCCGAACCACCAATGCCGGCATCTATCAACAGCGTGGAGGTGTGATTCAGGAGACACACATCGGCAATCAGCGGGTGTATCCGGGCCAGTCAGTTTATCCGCCCGCCAGCTACAACGGCGTCGTGCAGCCTGGCTATGTGCCTTCAGGGACGGCGGCAGTTTATGATCCGGTGACAGGCCGGGTCATTCCAGTTCGCCGGCGTTGACAAACGGTTGTGAAAGCCCGTTCTACGTCCCATGAATGAACAACGCGACTGGTATGACACACCTCTTTATTACGACATCATCTTTGATGCCGACACGCCGAAGGAGGGTGCGTTCCTGGATGAGTTGCATGAGCGCTTTGGTCGCGGCGGCAAGTCCCGTCAGATGCTGGAGCCTGCGTGCGGGAGTGGCCGCCTGGTGCTTGAGATGGCGCGGCGTGGCTGGAAGGTCAGCGGCTTTGATGGCAATGAGCGAATGCTGGAGTTCGCTGAAGAACGGATGAAGAAGCCGGACTTGAAGGCGCGTCTGTGGTTTGACTGGATGCAGAGTTTTGAACCACGGGGGGTGCGGTCATTCGATTTCGCCCATTGCCTGGTCAGCACCTTCAAATACCTGCTGACTGAGAAAGATGCCGTTGCCTGCCTGCAACGTGTCGCCGCCGCGCTGAAACCCGGTGCCATCTTCGCTCTCGGGGTGCATTTGACGGATTACACAAACACCAAAGAAGATCATGAACGCTGGGTGGCTGAGCGTGATGGCATCCATGTCACCTGCAACACGCACACCTGGCCCGCCGACCGCCGCAGGAGAGTGGAGGACATCCGCACCCGCCTAACTATTTGCGATGATGGAAGACGCCATGTGCAGGAAACGCGCTGGCAATTTCGCACCTACAATGCCGCTCAACTGCGCGCCCTGTTGCGCAAGGTGCCGGCCTTTGAACTGCTGGCCTGCTACGATTTCACTTATGACATCGAGTCACCACGGGAACTGGATGACAGCTACTCTGACGTGGTGCTGGTGCTCAAAAAGGGAACGGACTGATGTCGAACTTTTCCGAGTTCTTTGACTCGAAGTAGCCCGCGCTGATTTTGTCGCTGAAAAGGGCGACCCAGTTGCCGAAGGCATCGAGCGCGAGTTTGGTGTCGTAGCTGGTGACCAGGTTGGGGCGCGGCAGGATGCCGCCTTTGGCAGGCTTGGGCGCGTCCGCAGGATTTTTTTCACGCAACCAGCGGACGATGGTCCATGAAGCGAACTCAAGCCGCACCTCGGCATTGTATTCGGTTTCGAGGCGGTACTTGAGCACATCGAACTGGAGTGATCCGACGACGCCGAGCAGTGGCACGCGCACGGCGGCATCCGGCAGTTCGAAGGGCTGGGCCAGGCCTTCCTTCAAGAGTTGGTCGAGGCCGTCGCGGAAGCGTTTGAACTTGGCGGTGTTTTCGTTGTGCAGGAACGCGAAGCACTCGGGTGCAAAGCGTGGCATCTCATCAAACTTCACCTTGGGATCGTCGGCAAGTGTGTCGCCAATGAGGAAATCATAATTGCCAACGAGTCCAACCACGTCACCAGCCCAGGCTTCATTCACCGTCTCACGCTCCTGGGCAAAGAGTCGCTGCGAATTGCCTAACCGAAGGCGTGCTCCAGTGCGCGTGTTGAAGGCGGTCATGTCACGCTGGAAGCATCCAGAGACGATGCGGATGAAGGCCACATGATCCCGGTGCCGCGGATTCATGTTTGCCTGAATCTTGAAGACGAAGCCGCTGAATCCCGGCGTGTCGGGAGAGATGATTTCATCGCCGCTCATGCGCGGCGCAGGCGGCGGAGCCAGTTCAAGGAAGCGATCCAGCATCATCTGCACGCCGAAGTTGTTCATGGCGCTGCCATAGAAGACCGGCGTGAGCTGTCCGTGACGGATCTGCTCAAAGGAAAAGGCAGAGCCACCGCCTTCCAGCAATTCCAATTCCTCACACACCCGGGCATAAACAAGCGGAGGCAGGGCATCGCGCACGCTTTCGTCTTCGATTCCTTTGACCTTTACCGGCGCGCGGAACATACCGCCGACGGTGCGCTCAAAGAGATGAACCTGATTGGCCTCGCGATCAAAAACGCCTTTAAAATCCACGCCGTCTCCCAGCGGCCAGTTAATGGGGTAGGCGGCAATGCCGAGGACGCGCTCCAGTTCATCGAGCAATTCCATCGGTGGACGCGCGGGGCGGTCCAGTTTGTTCATGAAGGTGAAGATGGGCACGCCACGGCGGCGGCAGACTTCGAAGAGTTTTAATGTCTGAGCCTCAATGCCCTTACCGGCATCAATGACCATGACCGCCGCATCCACGGCGGTCAGAACGCGATAGGTGTCCTCGGAGAAATCTTTGTGACCGGGCGTGTCGAGCAGGTTCACGACACAGTCCTTGTATTCAAACTGGAGCACGGTGGAGGACACGGAGATGCCGCGCTGCTTCTCCAGCTCCATCCAGTCAGAGGTCGTGGCACGCTGGTTTTTCCGGGCGGTGACGCTGCCGGCGAGCTGGACCGCACCTCCATAGAGGAGCAGTTTCTCCGTGAGCGTGGTCTTGCCGGCATCCGGGTGAGAGATGATGGCAAAGGTGCGACGACGGGCGACTTCAGAGGCAGCAGACATGGTTAGGAAAAGCGGGCGCGCTCCATCGCCCTCAAACCTGTGTTTCTCAAGGCCGATTCCGGGCTGCCTGCCGCTTGGGAATTCCGTTTGCCATGAACAGGGAAGCGCTCCACACTCCGCGCTCTTTTTGCCGACTCCAACTGTCGGCACATTTCAACTGAGTTCCACCAACACCCTCACGAGCCATGCCTGCGAAAAAGAAACCAGCGCCCAAAGCTCCGGCTAAACCTGCGAAGAAAGCCCCGGCTAAGCCAGCTCCTAAAAAGCCAGCTAAGCCAGTCAAGCCTGCTCCAAAGAAGTCGGCAATACCTGCCAAGTCCGCGCCAAAGCCGAAAGCAAAAGCTCCTGAGGTTAAAAAGGTGGTCAAATCTGCTGCCAAAAAATCCCCCCCTGTGAAGAAAGCTCCCGTTAAAGCCCCG
>CAJCCF010000174.1 GCA_903960845.1 uncultured Verrucomicrobiota bacterium
ATCTATGCCCGCCTGACGGACAATTGGGGGCTTGCTGCCAACCATGTTTTTGAAATGGATGACGGAACCCTTGAGTTCCAGAGTTATAGCGTCACACGGGATCTTACCAGCTGGATTGCTTCCATTGGAGCCATGATGCGGGATAATCGTGGAGGCCGTTCTGAGATTGGGGTCCTTTTTTCTCTGACTCTGAAAGACTTCCCCGGTCTGACTTTGCCTCTGGACATCGACCCAAATCCATCAGGACGCGGAGGCAGCCAATCGTCGTCGCCGGCGTACCAGTAATGAGTAGAGCAGGTTGTCCTGTGAATGGCTCATCCGGGTCTATCGAGTTCTGCAACCTGGAACTCCGTTTTATTAGCGTGGCTTTTTTTCGTTGGTTTCCATTTTTCACCGATCTTTTTCTCCCATGAAACTCACCATTATTGGCTCCGGTTATGTAGGTTTAACCTCAGGCGCTTGCTTTGCGGAGGTTGGTCATCACGTCGTTTGCGTGGATAATGATCCTCAGAAAGTGGAGACGCTGCTTGCCGGGCAGATCCCCATCTATGAACCGGGACTGGAGGAAATGGTGAAAAAAAATGTCGCAGCGCGCCGCTTGCGCTTCACTACCAGCACTGAAGAGGGGGTGGATCACGGTGAGGTCCTATTCATTGCCGTTCCCACGCCCCCGCAACCGGATGGCAGTGTTGATCTCAGTTTTATCGAAAAAGTCGCGCGTGAGATCTCCCAGTATCTTGATAGCTACCGCGTGATTGTGGATAAAAGCACTGTTCCCGTAAAGACCGGCGAACGTGTTTCACAGACCATTCGTCGTTATGCGAAGCCAGGCGTCGAGTTTGATGTCGTCAGCAATCCTGAATTTCTCCGTGAAGGCAGCGCCGTGGTCGACCTCATGAAGCCTGACCGCATTGTCATCGGCGGTAACAGTGACCGTGCGCTCGCCCTAATGCAAAAGGTCTATGAACCCTTTGTTGCGCCGGTGCTTGTCACCGACATCAACAGCGCAGAACTCATCAAACACGCGGCCAACAGCTTCCTTGCCCTCAAAATCAGCTATATCAACGCACTTGCCGAAATCTGTGAAAGCAGCGGTGCCGATGTGCTTAAGGTGGCTGAAGGCATTGGCGCAGACAAGCGCATTGGGCGTGATTTCCTCAGCGCCGGCCTGGGTTATGGTGGTTCCTGTTTCCCCAAAGACATCGCCGCATTCATCGCCATCACGGAGCAATTGGGAATCCCATTCGACCTGCTCAAGGAAGTGCAGCGCATCAATGCACGGCAACTCAACCGCTTCCTTGATTCCATTCGTGAAGCTCTTTGGGTCTTGAAAGACAAGAAGCTCGCTGTTTGGGGGTTGGCTTTTAAACCCAACACTGACGATGTTCGCTCGTCGGTCGCCATGAATCTCGTCGAAAGGCTGGTTGCCGAGGGCGCCGATGTCACCGCATACGATCCCAAAGCCATGGAAAAGGCCAAAAGTCTGCCAGTGACCGGAAAGATAAAGCTCGCCAACAGCGCCTTGGAAGCTGCCACAGGTGCCGAGGCTTTGATCATCGCCACCGAATGGCACGAGTTTGCCAGCGTCGATCTCGCCGAATTGCGTCAAGTTATGCGCACTCCTCTCATTTTCGACGGGCGCAACCTGATCGATCCAGTGGCCGCCGCCGACTTTGGTTTCCAATACCGCGGCATTGGTCGTGGAGTTATGGAGGCGCGCGCTTAAGCTCGTCATTATGCCAGCTTCGCGCCCCCCATCTTCTGATATTCGAGCCACCAGCATCCGTTCCGTCGCCGTCGAGGTCCTCACCGAGTGGCAAAAGACGCCTCGTTTCGCCGTGGATATTCTTGATGACTGGACGCGCCGCACCGCGCTCTCAGCGCCCAACGCTGCTTTTCTTCACGACATTGTTTTCACCTCGCTTCGGAACTTGAGCCTGCTCGATCAGTGGACAGACCATCTCACCGGTAACAAGCACCTTGATCACCGCACGCGCTGGCTTCTGCGCATCGGCCTCTGCCAGCTCATCCTGCTTGGCGTGCCTTCCCACGCTGCAGTGAATGAAACTGTTGCCGTTGCCGGACGCTCAGGCGCCCTGATCAATGCTGTTCTACGCCGCGCCGACCGCGAGCAGGGACAGCTTCTGGAAAAAGCCAGGACGCTGCCTCTCGCCATTGCCTATTCCCACCCCGAGTTCCTCATCCGCCGCTGGATCAAAACCATGGGCAAAGCCAAGGCCGAATCCCTCTGCCAGTGGAATCAAAATCAAGCCCCCATCTATGTGCGGGTTAACCGGCTCATCGATGGTGCTGTCGAGCGCATGGCGCGCGTTCCGGGTTTGCTGGCTCATGGTGAGGAAGACTTCTTTGAATGCGAAACACCTCCGCGTGAGGCACTCAAGCACGGTCTTTGTTATGTTCAGGATCCCAGCACTTCCATTGCACCTAAAATGCTCGGCGCATTGCCTGGAGAAACCGTCCTGGATGCCTGTGCCGCTCCAGGTGGCAAGACGGCCATCATCTCCCAGATGATGTGCAATGAAGGCCGCCTCATTGCTTGTGATTCCTCTTCGGCACGGCTGCCGCGCCTTCGTGAAAATCTAACCCGGCTGCATGCACGCAATGCGCAGATCATGCAGCATGATTTTCTCTCCTCCGCTGCGCCACCGTTTGGCGCTCTTCTCTTCGATCGCATTCTGCTTGATGTGCCCTGTTCAAATACCGGTGTCATGCGCCGCCGAATTGATGTCCGCTGGCGGTTGCAGGAGGAAGAGTTCGCCACGCTCGCTCAGACTCAGCGGGGCATCGTTGAATCTGCCCTTCGCTACCTGAAACCCGGCGGCACCCTTGTCTACAGCACTTGCAGCATCGATCCCGAAGAAAATCAGCAACTCATCCGTGCCGTGCTGGAGGCTCATCCTGAACTGGAAATGGTTGAAAGCCGTCTGGTATTTCCGCCCAAAGATCTCATGGACGGAGCTTACGCCGCAAGGCTTGTTAGAAAGGCTTGACCGGCTGGCGGTCTGAGACCCGCCATAGAGCTTCAGAAGTCACGCTCAGCGTGACTTCCTTCAGGCGCTGTCTCAGCCATTGCATCTGATACGGCAGATATTACCGCCGTTTCTTTTTCCGGCCATGCAGAATGGCGCGGGCCTTGTCTTCTTCGTCAAGCACCGTGGTGTACTTGTAACTGAAGCCTTCAAGTTTCCGGCGTTCGATCTTCTGATTGATGAGGCGCTCGATGCTGGCGACGTAGGGTAGTTCCTCGGCGGAGAACATGGTGTAAGCGTCGCCTTCCTTCTGTGCGCGGCCGGTTCGCCCGATGCGGTGGACATAATCTTCGGAGTGCTCAGGGACCATGAAGTTGATCACATGGGTAACACCGCTGATATCCAGACCGCGCGCGGCCAGATCTGTGGCGACAATGATTTCGAATTCACCGCTGCGGAAGCCCTTGAGCGCACGCTCACGCTCGGTTTGGCGGATGTCTGAATGCATCACGGCCGCCTTGTAGTTTCCTTCCTGCTGGATGGCGGCGTAGAGCTGATCGGCCTGAACTTTCGTTCGGGTGAAGATCATGAGACTTTCAAAGTGCGTTTGCTTCAAGATGGCAAGAAGCAGTTCCTGACGCTGATCGCCAGCCACAGGATACATGTAGTGACTGACAGTCTCTGCTGCCGAGAAGCGAATGCCCACTTCAACCTTTGCAGGATCTTTGAGTGCGAATTCAGCTAGGCTTTGAATCTGCGGCGGCATGGTGGCCGAGAAGAAGAGGGTCTGGCGGCTCTTTGGCGTGCGCTCAATGATGCGGCGCACGTCCGGCAGGAATCCCATGTCCAGCATGCGGTCCACCTCATCTAGAATGAGAACGTCGATGTCATTGAGGTTGGCCGTGCCATCCTGCATGAAATCGAGCAGACGTCCCGGCGTGGCGACGACGATATCCACGCCCTTTTGCAAGCCTTTGCGCTGTTTATCATAACCAACACCACCGTGAACGAGCAGCGAGCGCAACCCGGTGTGCTTGCCGTATTTTTCAAACTGATCCACGACCTGCGCAGCAAGTTCACGTGTTGGTTCAAGCACAAGGCAACGGAATTTACCGGGCGCGCCAAGGCGGCTCAGTGTAGGCAAAGCAAAAGCGGCTGTTTTGCCTGTGCCAGTCTGTGAAGCACCGATGACGTCTTTTCCTTCAAGGATGATTGGGATGGAAAGTTCCTGAATGGTGGTGGGCTTTTCATAACCACTCTCGCGAATGGCTGCGAGCACAGAGTCCTTGAGGCCCAGGACTTGGAAGGCTTCTGGAAATGGACCTTCTGGAACCGGCGGTGCCGGTGGCGGTGGCTCAGGTGCAAAATTTTCGCGTTCGGGCTTGTCTTCGCTGCGGTCGCGGCCGGGGCCTCGGTCACGATTGCCACTGCGCTCTCCGCGATCTCCACGCGCAGGCGGGCGGCCATCCCGTCGCGGACGCTCAGGGCGGCCTTCACTTGAAGGGCGGGCAGGACGCTGCTCACGATGTGGACGCTCTCCCTGCAATTCGTCGCGAGCAGGACGCGGATGCGGATGCATCTTGGCCGCGTGGTGCGTCTCTTCGGGTTTTGGATGCACTTTGGCAGCCGTCTTCTTTTCGCCTCGTCCGATGACTTTTTTCAGACCCGCTTTCAAGCGGCCCAAAAGGGAGGTTTTTTTCTTCGGTTCGGAATGTCTCGGTTCAGTCACAGGCATGCAGGTTGGGTGGTCAAGGGGCGGTCTATCGGTCACGTTGCGACAGAAAGCAAATAGGACACGGCTGCCTTGGCTAATGAAGCGGCTAAGTTCATACCGCTTGGTGGAGCATAGCGGGTTCGAACCGCTGACCTCCTGCATGCCATGCAGGCGCTCTACCAACTGAGCTAATGCCCCGGAAAAGAAAACCGGCTCCCCTGTTGAGGGGAGCCGGATGCTAGCGACTTGCCGGGATTTGACAAGCCTATTTTGATCAATTCTTCAGGTTAATTGCCGCCGGACTTTTTGCTGGTGCCTTTGCTCTTGGGAGCAGGGGCTGCAGCAGCTGGTGCGGCGGCGGCTGGTGCGGCTGGCGCGGCTGAGTCGCTTTTCTTTTTGCTGTCGTAGATCTTTTTGGCTTCGGCGATATCTTCGGCCTTCATCTTGGCCTTGAGAGCGTCGCGATACTGCGCAGCCTGTTCAGCCTTGTTGGAGGCGTCGACGGCGAGGTCAGCATAAGCAAGTGCACGGGCCATGTTTGGCACGGCTGTGTTATCCTTGATGTTAGTCAGGCCGCGCTCATTGAGGCTGGCCAGGCGGAGCATGGCGAGCGGTACACCAGCCTCTGCTGCGGCTTCGTACTGGGTGGCGGCGGCTGCAGGATTTGCACGGCCAAGGCCGGCTCCACTTTCAAACATCTGACCCAAGGCAATCTGTGCAGGGGCAAAACCGGCGGACGCAGCACGGTCAAACCATGCGAGGGCAGCCACAACGTCCTGGGACGTTCCGGAACCTTGCTGATAAAGACCTGCAAGGCGGAACTGAGCCTGAGGGACGCCGGAGGTGGCGGCTTTCAGTAGGAAAGCGAAAGCCTTGACCGGGTCTTTGTCCACAACGGTGCCGGTTTCATAATACACACCCACATTGTAGAAGGCTTCAGAGGAACCATTCTGTGCGGCGAGGCGATAGAGATCCAGGGCGCTTTTGGCGTTCTGCTGGACGATGGCGACGGCTTTGTCTCCTTCTCCTTCGCTGATGCCTGCTTCAAAGAAATTGCCGAGACGGAACAGTGCCTGGGCGTCATTGCCGTTGGCGGCTTTGCTGTAGTACTCCACAGCCTTCTTCAAGTTCTTTGCGTTGCCACCGAGACCGTTTTCATAGATGGCACCCAGAAGGCGGTTGGCAGCGGCAAAACCCGAGTTGGCGGCGTCTTCAAACATCGCCATGGCTTTGGTTGGGTCTTTCTTCACGAGTGCTTTGCTGTCAGCAGTGGTGGGATCACCATCAAAAAGGCGGGCAGCATAAGTGCTCATGGCGACTGCATTCTTCTGCTCGGTGGCCTTGATCAGGTAATCGAGAGACTTCTGTTCATCCTTGGCCAGGCCGGTGACGCCAGCGGCGTAAAGTTGGCTGAGGCCCAGAGTGGCTTCGCCATCGCCTGCGGCACTTCCCTGTTCAAGCAAGGACTTGGCCTTTTCCACGCTTTGCTCGACGCCAACATTTGGGGCACCTGCAAGATAGAGATTGGCAAGCAGACGACGGGCAACCTTGTTGTCGGCTTTTTCAGCTTCCTGAATCAGCTGAACCGCTTCTTTGGCGCGCTCCTGATCCTGAGGGAAGGCCTTGAGCAGCACCTGAGCCAGTTCAACTTTTGCCAGAACCTGACCCTGACCTGACGCTTTGCGGTAGAGGTCGATGATGTCGGAAACGTTGCTGTTGCTGAGCACGCCCCAATGAGCCAGCGCATACTGGGCATCCTTGTCGCCTTTTTTGGCCAGCTCGTTGATCTTGGCGAGAGCCTCATTGAATGATTTGTTGACGTCAGGGCCGGCTGTCTTGTCCGTAGCCGCCTTTTGAGCAGCGGCCTGATCAGCAGCCAGAGCATCAAGAACTTTGGTGAGATCAGTGCTTGGATTTGTCATGTCTGCGGTGTCGATACCGGCGACTGCAACCATGGCGGCGAGTTTAACTTTGAGAGCGGTTAGTAGCATATGGGGTTGGGTGAGGAGAGCTCGAATTGACCCGCCTTGGCGGGGAACGTTCATTTTTTCGGTTTTTAGCCGTAGAAATCAAGGATTAACCTTAGTTTTTGCAAATTAGCCGTGACCGCGTCTTTAGCTCAGGTCAAAGCAACCACACTGATTTTGAGGGTTTTGCATTCTTTCTGCAACTCATCAAAACCAAGAAGCAGCGTCATGCCGGCCTCCACTGCAATGACGTCCACACCGGCTGCCGATGCATTTCGAATGGTGTCAGGACCGATCACCGGCACATCAAAACGCATGTCTTGGTTAGGCTTGGCCACCTTCACCATCGTGGCTCCTCCGCGACCAAGGGAGCCTCCGCGTTTCACCGCTTCATTGGTGCCTTCGAAGGCCTCCACGGCGAGGACCGTGCCGTTCTTAACCACCACGGTCTGGCCGATGTCCAAGCGACTGCTTTCCTTGGCGATGCTAAATCCATACTGCGCATCCTCCCAGCGGCGCTTCTTGATCGGCGGACCAGCCACATGACCTGCAACGGGCATGAGATGCTCCAAAAAAGTCGTGGCCGGTAGCAGCGTGATGCCATCTTTTGCCATCTCGTCAGCGATGCCGCCAAAAAGCGTTTCCGCATTCCGCTTTTTCAGCCGTGCCAGCATCAGCAGGGTTCGAAAATCCGGGCGCAGATCAAAGAGATTCTTTGGTGCAATCTGTCCCACCATCACCGCCTGGCAGATGTTCTGACGCTTGAGAAAAGCGATCATCTTGCCGAGTTGTCCTACCCGGAACCATTCGATGGCATCTACCTGCCCCGCGAGTTCCGGCTTCGTTTCATTCTGAAAAGCAGCCGCTACCAATCGGCCCACTCCTGCCTTGCGTGCTGCGGTGACGAAAGTCTCCGGATAAATGCCGTTTCCGGCGATCAGGGCGATGGATGACAAATCAACGGACATGAAGATCGGGTGAATCACTTCATGGAGCACAGAAGGGACTCATAAACAAGAGAGGGAGTGATGAAACATTCGCTGTTGCGAAGTGATTGTTCCTTGTAGCTTGCCAATCAGGTCTCCAGCCTGAACGAAATCGCCACCATCGTTTCGAGCCCTATTCTAAGCGAGGTGTTGGTTTCCGAAATGTCCCGACTTTCAACTCATTCCATGAAACTCACCATGCGCACTCTCACCGCCATTTTAGCCGGCCTTTTTGGAAGTGTTCATGCTGGCGAAGGCATGAAAGTCAACGTGCCCGCCCCTGAGGTCACCGGCGTTAATCAGGACGGTGCCGCAGTGAACTTTGCCGACGTTTATAAAAAAGGCCCCACGGTCGTTTTCTTTTACCCCAAGGCGAATACCCCCGGCTGCACGAAGCAGGCATGCTCCCTGCGTGATGCCTTCACCGATCTTTCCAAGGATGGCGTTCAGATTCTTGGCGTCTCCCTGGACAAGCCGGAGGCGCAAAAGAAATTCAAATCCGACTTCAGTCTGCCCTTCGACCTCATCGCCGACCCCGAAGGCAAGATTGTTGATGCATTCAAAGTCGAGCGCATGCTGAAGGGCCTCATCCCCCTTGCAACGCGCCAATGTTTTCTCATCAAGGATGGGAAAATTGTCTGGCAGGATAAGGAGGCATCCACCAGCGAACAGGCCGCTGACATCAGGCGCGAGCTCGGTAAATCGAACTGATTCAGCGATTCGGCTGGCTAACAAAAAGCTCTTCCTGCATTCGGAAGCATGGGCGTGGCTGCCGTGCCTCCTCAGAGATGTTTGAACTCGGGGTAGAACGGATTGTGCGCTTTTTCCTGGGTCAGCGTCGTCAGCGGACCGTGACCGGGGGCAATGACCGTATCATCAGGCAGGGTGAATATCTCTTTGCGGTTCGTGCTCAGGGCATCGGCAAAGGACACGGCACCACCACCCATGGAACTGGCGAACAAGGCATCGCCGACGATCGCAACGGGATGGGCCAAACCGCGGACAACATAGGTCGTCCCGCCCTTGGAGTGGCCCCAGGTGGAGCGGGATTCGATGTCCAGCGATCCGAGTTGCCAGCTGGTGCCGGGAGTGAAGGCCTGAGCGGCGGGATGAGGTTCGCGTGCACTGATCAAAACGGCGGGAGCGGCGAGCAGATCAATGTCGGCAACGTGGTCGGGATGGGTGTGGGTGAGAAAGAGAAATTTGAGCGTCAAACCAAGTTCACTGATTTTGGCCAGCATTGGTGCAGCGGTGGCGCCGGTGTCGAATGCTGCGGCCTCACGCGTGGCTGGATCCCAGACGAGATAGGCATTCACGGTCATGTCATGGTAGGTCGTGTTGATCTGGATCAGGCCGCCAAGCTCCACCGGCTTGGGAAACCAGGCGCCTTCAGCCATGGTCACGAGAGACGGGCCATGCAGGCTGAGAACAGGGGCCACTTTCAAAAGTGTGGAGACATCCCTGGTTCCGTCTTTCACGGCTTCGATCTGCGCCACGGTGACGGAGGCTTTTTCCGCGAGGGCTTCATTGGTCAGGCCCTGGCCGCGCTGTGCCTTGCCGACCACGTCATTGAATAAGTCTTCGAGAGGGATCATGTCCCCCATCCAAGGCGGGTGGAGAGTGGCGGCAAGTGGCAATGTGAGATGCTGCACCCCGCAGTTTGGGAAAGAATTATCGAGCGACTTTCCCAACATCGACTCTATCTTTCTCCTCCTTCGTCATGTCCGACTTCTTTTCCAACCCGCTGTACACTTTTGGCCTCGGCTTCGGCCTTGGATGTGTGTTTCTCCTCATGTCATACTGGAATCACTGGAAAACCAAGGGCGAATTCAGACGCTACAAGACACATCTGAGCGACAAGCTGGAGCTGGACGCAAGGCAGATGCAGGAAACGGCCAGAGAGAAGGCCCGTCTGGCTCAGGAAAATGAAAGTCTGCGGATTCAGGTCAGCCGCCTGAATGAGAAACCAGACAACAAACTCCAGCGTGAACTTGAAATTCTGGCCCGCGCTGAAAAGCACATGATGATCAATGCCCCCGGCTTTGCCCCGGCTTGGGAGATGGCCAAATCACAGGCAATGTCGCAAATGGAGACTGAGGAGAAAGGCATGTCTCTCCCGCAAAAAATCTTTCGCAAGCTGGTTGGTCCGAGTTCCGGTGCCGCAAATGCCGCCCTGCCTGAGCGTTCGGCAGATGCCTCCAAAAGCGGCTCTGAAGCCATGATCAATGCCATCTGACCCATGAGTCTGGTCCGGCCCGAGAAAGTGAAGTTCATGCTTCTGGCCGCCAACATGCGGCGCGCGGTCACTTTTTACAAAACCGTCTTTGGTCTCGATGAGATTTTTGTCAGTGAGTTCTGGAGCGAGTTGAACTTTGGCAATGCCATTATCGCCTTCCACGGCGGCCATGATGGCACGCTGAATCCCACGGGCTTGAGCTTTCAGTTTGAAGATGTGCTGGGTGCTGTTGACCGCATTGAAAAAGCCGGGGGCCTCATCCTCGATCTTCCTGAACAGCGTGAGGGCGAGCCTATCCTTCTGGGGCGCTATCGTGATCCCGAGGGGAACGAGGGCTTCATCACGCAATACGTTGGGTAACTCCCGGCCGACCGTCCACTTCAAGCAATCTATGACAAAACCTTTTCACCAGGCATGGGTCATCCATCTGTTACTTCTGATGTGGGTCATGGTTTCTGCGGGTGGGTCTGCCTTTGCTGAAAGCGCTGCACCCAAGGGAAATAACTTTGGTGAAATCGCGCAATTGGTGGAGCTCGGTGAGGCGGCAAGTTTGGTCGCCAGCGTGACCGGAGCCAGCCCGATGACGTTTGTCTGGAGAAAGGATGGGCGACTTGTTCCCAATGCTGGTGAGGCGACGCTGAGTTTATCTGCCGTCAGCAAGGAGAGCGCCGGCACTTATCGTCTTGAGGCCAGGAATGCCCATGGTGTCTGGAATTCTCCGGCTTTCCTGCTCGGCGTGTACGAGACCGGCAATGCCGAAGTCACGCTCGTTGCCGGGAAACCTCTGCGCCTGGAACCCCGGGCCTGGGGGCCGGGCATCAAGTATTTATGGTCAGGCAACGGACTTGAAGAAACACCCTCCCACGTCACGCCAGTATTTCAGATCAATCGGATGCCGCACGGTGTTAACAGCGCCGCAGTGTATTTAATGATGGGAGAATCCGGTCCTGAAAAGAGTGGTTTCAGTTATACCATCAAGTCTGTCGGCAAACCTGTCGCGCCCACGGCGGCGCAGCGCATCCGGCGTCTGACTGTTGGTCAGGAATCACTCGATCAGGGCTATCTGCCGACAGATGGAATCCCGGTGACCTTCCATGCGAAGGGGCTGCCTCCGGGCATCACGATCAATGCGACATCGGGCGACATCAGCGGCGCTCCAACCAGGGCAGGTGATTATGTCGCCGAGTTGTGGACCTCGGATGGCCATGGTTCCAGTCCTCCTGTTCAGCAGATCTATTTGGTAGGCTCGACCACCATCGATCTTTTCACCCGCAGCTATTACGGATCCTTGTACCAACTGCCGGTCAGGGCGGGGCAGGTCGGCTATCTGGCGGAGATCATCGTGTCTCCGACGGGCGCTTACACGGGTAAGCTGACCTTTAAATCACGCGTCGTTCGTTTGAGCGGGCGTTTTGTCAGTGATGCAGCAGGTTACGTGTCGAGCCTTTCCAATGTCATGTATGGACTGAATTTGAAAATGACACTGTTGCCTGCTGAAGGACTGGCCTTGGAATGGTCGGATCCGAATCAAGTGATCGAAGGCACTTTTCATGCCCTCTGGCCTGTGTATTTCAAGTCGGGCGATCCCTACATGGATCCTGCCGGACGCCACGTGGTGCTGCTGACTCCTGAACAAATCGCGGAGACAGCCGCCGCTGAAGTGATGCGCGGCACGGGCTTTGGAACTCTTCAGGTGAATGCCGATTTTTCGACCACCTTTGTCGGCACCCTGCCGGATGGCCAGGGCGTGACTTGCAGCAGCCATGTCACGGTCAATAACAGGACGGTCCCGATGTTTTTAATGCCGCTGGCCAAACGGGATGTGCTGATCGGTGATCTGGCCGTTCCCAGCAGGTACGAAGTGACCAATCCTTATTCAATCTGGTGGTATCGGGATGCCATTCCAAAGGACCCCATCAGCCCATCGGGCTGGAGCCGTAATCTTGTCTCCACCGTGACGCCCTACACACCGCCCACCCGTGGCCAATTGCTTCTGCCATTCATGGATGAAGCAACGGGCAACGCCTTCATTTCCTGCTCCTCCGCAGGCCGGGATTTGGAAGATTCGACCGCTTTCATCGACACCCTTTTCACGCTCACCAGCGCTCATGCCGCCAAGTTTGTTCTCCCTAATCCGAACGGCCTTCGCATTGATTTTTATAGCCCGACCGGTTTCTTCAGCGGCCAGTTCATCGTGGATGATCCGTATCCCGGCATGCCTCTCCGACGTGTGCGACGTACCGTAGGTTTCCGCGGCATGATGTTTCCCAATTCCGACAGTCCTCATGGCGAAGGTTTCTTCCTCGCCCCGCCGCCACCGGGCACAGTGCCTTCATCCATTGTGTCCGGTAATGTTTGGATCGGGCCGGGTTTTTAAGCCGACTCACTGGCCATACCGTCCGAGCCGAACTGCACAAAGCCTCAGCAATGAGCACGCTGTCAAAAATCGACCCCTGACTTTTTTACTGCAGTGGTTGGAGTGCGGCGGCCATGCACCAGCCACTTGTGATCGCCCTAACGGCTCACACCGAACTCCAAACACAGCTACGTGACACTGAATCTCACGCTGTTAGTTAAGCTGACAAACTTCAATCTCGTTACGCCGCAGGGGTGCTGTCACGAGGCGTAAACAGCCCCATCAACTGTAAACGATGTCCCCGGTCAACTGGGTCCCCATCTCCCCGGCCCGAACCAGGTTTTTGAACAGGCGCGTGGAATGCAAGAATGACCTGTAACCTCCGGCGGGCTTTACGGATGTAGTGGATCGTGGGAGTTTTGCTGTGACTCTCAATCAATCAACCCAATCAACCTCATGAGAATTCGCACCTTGATCCAAAGAGTTATCCTTCCTTGTCTTGCCTTCGTGCTGCTGATTTCCTGTGTGACCTCCATCGACTTGATCGATGTCGCTCAAAATATCGCAAAACGCAGTCGTGGGTCGCTGCCTGAGTCAGAGTGGAATGCCTTGGGGATCTGGCAACGTGTGGCAGACAATCCAGCCACTTACATCCCCAAAGGCTACCCGATCACCGCTCCGCGAGGAGACAAGGACGGGACCTGGGCCGTGGATCAACGTGATGGCAAGCGCTTGTTCGTGCCCAATGAAAAGGTCGGGGATATGGAGCCTGGCGTGCTCAAGGGTGAAGCTCAAAAAATCAGCCAGCAGTCTCCGATCATCAAGACCTATACGCGGCCCGGAATCTTGATCATGCCGTGACTCAAGCCAGACAAAATACCTGGAAGTAGAAGCTTGAATGATTCTTTCTCAATCCGCAGTCGATGACTCGATTGCGCATCCGCTTCTCCATCGCTGCGGCCTGTGGCTTTTTCTTTCTCTTCAGCTTATCCACCTGATGCGCTGAAAGCGGAAAGCAGCCTGATGCCGCTTTGGTGAAGCGGAACGTGAGCAGGAAAGGTTCAGGAGTCGATTCTTGACAGGCATTGCCTCGCTCCCCGGGGCGAGTTGGGGTTTCCGGTCTTCAGTCGTTTGATTTACAGACATGCATTCATCGCGCTTTTATTCGCGAGTCAGGCTGCTGTCGACCGTCTTGCTGCCGCCTTCTTCTGGTGAATGGTATGTGCCATGGCCACTGTCTTCGGATGATAGCCGTGACAGTGCGCACCAAATTAAGCTGCTTACCGCCCTTCATCAGCATTCTTCACTTCAAACATCCACGGGAAGCCAGTGCAATGCTGAAACAAAAAAGCGCGGACCGTTTCCAGTCCGCGCCTAACTTGAAGTGTAACGGATTGATTATGCCTGGGGAGCGGCTTCAGCCTGGGCGGCTTCGTCCTTTTCCTTCATGGCGGCCTTGCGGCTCATCTTCACCTTGCCCTTGTCGTCAACACCGATGCACTTGGCGGTGACGATGTCTCCGACCTTGACGACGTCTTCGGTCTTGTTGACGCGGAAGTCGGCGAGTTCGCTGATGTGGATGAGGCCGTCCTTGTTGCCAAAGAGGCGCATGAAGGCGCCGAAGTTCGTCGTGCTGACGACCTTGCCGGTATAGTTCTTGCCGATCTCGACCTCGGCGGAGACGCCGCTGATCATTTCCAGGGCGCGCTCAAGACCTTCCTTGCGGGTGGCGTACACGTAAACCGTGCCGTCGTCCTCGATGCTGATTTCAGCGCCGGACTCGGCCTGGATGCCTTTGATGTTTTTGCCACCAGGACCGATGAGTTCACCGATCTTATCAGGGTTGATCTTCACGATCTCGATGCGTGGAGCATACTGGCTCAGCGGCTTGATTTCGCTGATGGCAGCGGCCATGGCGCCGAGGACTTCGGTGCGGCCGTTTTTGGCCTTCACGATGGCTTCCTCAAGGATGCTCAAAGGAATGCCGGGGAGCTTCAGGTCGAGCTGGTAACCGGTGACGCCTTCGCTGGTGCCGCAGAGCTTGAAGTCCATGTCGCCGAAATGGTCTTCGGAACCGAGAATGTCCATCATGGTGATGTAGCGCTTCATGTTGTCGCCATCGAACTCGGTGACGAGACCGACGGAGATGCCTGCGACCGGGCGGAGCAGAGGCACGCCGGCATCCATGAGGGCCATGACGCCCGAGCAAACGGAGGCCATGGAGGTGGAGCCATTGGAGGCCATCACTTCACTGCTGATGCGGATGGCGTAAGGGAACTGGGCTTTCGCCGGGATGACTGGCTCGATGGAGCGCTCAGCAAGGGCACCGTGACCGATTTCACGACGGTTCTGACCACCGAAACGGCCGCACTCACCCACCGAGAAGGGAGGGAAGTTGTAATGCAGGAGGAAGCGCTTGGAGTCGACGCCGCCGGCATAGGTGTCCATTTCCTGAGCCTCGTCAGCCGGAGCCAGCGTGGCGATGGAGAGAGCCTGAGTCTCACCACGGGCAAAAAGGGCGGACCCGTGAGTGCGTGGCAGGACGGAGACTTCGCCGGAGAGTTGGCGGATCTGGTCCAGACCGCGACCATCACAGCGGCTCATCTTGTCCAGGATGGAGATGCGGAAGGCTTTCTTCTGGAGGTAGTCAAAGGCCTGGCCGATGGAATAACCGGAAGCGTCGGGGAAGCGTGCCTTGATGGCGGTTTCGACTTCATCCCTGAGAGCGCCGATGGCCTTGTTGCGGGCGACTTTGCTTGGCTGATAGATGGCGCCTTCGATGCGGTCACCGGCGATTTCATAGGCCACTTCAAGCAGCTCATCCTTGACGAGCATGAGAGGCATGACGCGCTTCTCTTTGCCTGCAAGGGCAGCGAGTTCTTCCTGAGCCTTGACGAGGCCCTGGATGTTTTCCTGGGCAAAGCGAAGAGCGGCGATGAAGTCTGCTTCCGGCAGTTCCTTAGCGGCACCTTCGATCATGATGACGTCGGTCTTGTTGCCGACGTAAACGAGGTCGAGATCGCTGTCATCACGCTGGCTGTGCGTGGGGTTCACCACGAACTTACCATTCACGCGGCCGACGCGCACGGCACCGATTGGGCCGGCGAAGGGGATGTCAGAAACGCAAAGGGCTGCTGAGGCACCATTGATCGCGAGGATGTCAGAATCATTCTGGCCATCAGCGCTGAGCAGGAGGGCGACGATCTGGGTTTCATAGAGGTAGCCTTTTGGGAACAACGGACGCAATGGGCGGTCCGTCATGCGGCAGGTGAGGATTTCCTTTTCCGTGGGGCGACCTTCACGCTTGAAGTAGCCACCAGGGAACTTGCCGGCTGCGGAGGCTTTTTCTTTGTATTCCACGGACAGCGGGAAGAAGTCGAGACCTTCCTTGATCTTGGTTGCGGAGACGGCGGTGACGATGACGATGGTGTCACCCAGGCGGACGGTCACAGCGCCATCGGCGAGGTGGGCGAGTTTGCCGGTTTCGATTTCGATGATCCCTGAACCGCAGGGAGTTGTTACTTTATGGATTGCCATATTTTTGTTCTTCTTTGTCTTGTTTTGTTTTGGGGAAATGAGGCTAAAGCCTGAGGGCGGGGTTTCCGAGGGGGGGGGCACGGGGGCGCTCAATGACGCCGCTGATGCGAAGGGTGGTTCTGAAATTTCAGAACGCTTATCCCTGTTCCTCGCGCTCCGCTTAAATGCCACAAGGGGCGATGCATCGTGGCATCACCCCTTGTGGTCGGAAATGAATTAGCGGCGCAGGCCCAGGCTCTTGAGGAGCTTCTGGTAGCGTTCGACGCCAGTGCGCTTGAGATAATCGAGCAGCTTGCGGCGGCGGGAAACCATCTTGAGCAGGCCACGGCGGGTGCTGTGATCCTTGCTGTGCACAGCCAGATGCTGTGTGAGTTCGTTGATGCGTGCCGTCAAGATCGCGACCTGCACATCGGCGCTGCCGGTGTCTTTGTCGTGCAATTTGAATTCTTGGGGGCTGGTAGTAGCTTCGCTCATGTTCTTTGGGGAAAACCCGACACCTTGTCAGGCGGGTTGATGATTTGGTTTGGGGGCCGCGAAGGAACCACGATTGCACCCTTTGGCAAGGATTTTTTCACCACGGCTTCGGTTTCCTCAGTGAGGCTTAGCCCATGTGCCAGACCGACGGCGGCAGCTGCGAGAGGCTGGCCCACTCCCCTCCGGGATGGGGGAGGCATCATCAGGTCAGTTCCCGCTGGGCCAGGGTGTGCGTGAACGGGTTACTGGCGGCCAGATTGTATTGGCGGATGGCGGTGGTCCAGAAATTTGCCAGTTCGTGGTCGCTGGCGGACCACAGGCGGTAATGCAGGTCCGTGACGGTTTCCGTGTCGTGGATCATGGCCTTGATCTCCTGGGCGTTGAGTGCCTGCGGTCCCTGTTGGATGAGACGTTTTGCGATTTCATCCAGGTAGGAGCGGGAGACGTCGATGCTTTTGCGGCGGCGCAGCAGGCTGACGTGCAGGCCATTCACATAGGGGTCCAGGCAGACTTGCATGAGGCCATAATGTTTCTCCAATTCCGGTGGCAGATGAATGCGGTCTTTGATCTCCGCCAGATTGTCATTCATCGTGGCCAGAACGCTGGGCGGTTCCGTCTCCTCGGGGGTCAAAAAGAGCCCGAAGCGGTGGCCTGAACGCCTGCTGGAAACGACAATGGCCATCGGGATGGCCAGCAGCAGGGCCACGAGGATCGGACTGAACCAGAGGAAGAAACTGTGCGAGACGAACCAGCCGATCGTGCCCCAGATGACGGCAATGACGCTCACCCCCCAGAAGGTGAAGAACACTTCCGCCCAGTCCACACCGCCATCCAGTTTGCGGCGCTGCGTGACCCAGCGGACCCCCTTGCCCAGCACGGTGTAGACGACGAACTGCGAGTGGAAGATCATCAGCACGGGTGCCATCAGTGTGAACACCACGGTGTCCGCCATGCTGCTGATGAAGGTAAGCATGCGCATCTTCAGCGGTTTGAAGAGACGCCCGGTGATGATTTCATCGAACAGAATGGTGATCTTCGGCAGGAAAATGAGCATGGCGGTGACCCCGAGCAGGATCTGCTGCGCGCGCGCTGCCTGGGCGTCATGTTGAGGCAGGCGGGTGGCGGCCAGGAAAGTGGAGAAGACAAGGAAGAGAAACCAGAGCAGACTGCTCGCGTAACTGAGGATGCCGTGCGCAAAATTGATCCGGCTCATCGGATGCCAGCCCTTGGCAAAGAGCAGCCAGAAATGCTGCATGTTTCCCTGACACCAGCGCCGGTCGCGTTTGAGCATGTCCACGAGAGTCGGCGGGCCTTCTTCATAGCTGCCGCGGTTGGTGTTCAGCAACCGCACGGCATAACCAGCTTTGCGCATCAGCGCGGCCTCAACGAAATCGTGACTCAGGATGTGCCCGCCAAAGGGTTCTTTGCCGGGCAGGGGAGGCAGAGCACAAAATTTGATGAAGGGTTCGAGGCGGACGATGGCGTTGTGGCCCCAGAAATTGGCCTCGCCGCACTGCCAGTAGTCGAGTCCGGCCATGAATGGGGGGCCGTAGAGAGCCTGTGAAAACTGCATCACGCGGCCGAGCAGTGTTTCGGCGCCGATCTGTTTGGGGAAGGTCTGGATGATGCCGATGCCGGGATTCTTCTCCATGATGCGCGCCATGCTGGTGATCAGGTTGCCGGACATGAGGCTGTCGGCATCCAGCACGAGCATGTAGCGGTAGCGTTTGCCCCAGCGGCGGCAAAAGTCGCTGACGTTGCCGCTCTTGCGATTGATGGGTTTTCGGCGCTTCCGGTAGAAGATGCGGCCAAAGGCATTCAGCTGCCGGCAGAGTTCGAGCCATGCAGTCTCCTCCTCGATCCACTGGCTTGTCTGGTTTGAGTCACTCAGGATGAAAAAGTCGAAATTCTTCGAGTGCCCCGTCTGCTCCAAAGAGAGGTAGATGGCGCGCAAGCCTTCGAAGACACGGGTCACGTCTTCATTGAAGACCGGCATGATGATGGCCGTGCTGGCGGTGATCTCGGTGTTGTGGTCTTCAGGCTTCAGGGTGCGCCAGAGATTCAGCGCATCAGGTTCCGACCGGTTCATCAGCCACACCCCGAAGAGCGCGGTCCAAAAGCCGACATTGAGCTGGTAATACAGCGGCACAAAGACCCCAAGCAGCGCCCACTCCGACCAGCGCATTCCATGCTCGGACAGGTAGGCATACATGAGCCAGCTGCCCACGATGGTTCCCAGGCCGACAAAGGAAAAGAAGGTCGCCCGGCGCGTCCTGGCGATGCGCGGCGGTGGCATCCCGGCGGTTGCGTTAATATTCGCCGTCTGGGCTCCGATGACGCTCATCTTAGTAAGAGGTAGAGATAACCCAGCACGCCGCCGACGATGCTGACGAGGATGGTGTAACGCAGGATAGGATGGCGGCCCAGAGTGTCGAACGTGTCCTCCGCCACTTCAGAAACGATGCCCAGATCAATGTCACGCGGGGTCATCTTGCTGACCTGCATGCCTGGTCCTGAAGTGCGTACAGCCGAACGCATGGCTTCCATCATGTCCTCGGACAGATTGTTTTTATCGAGGAAAAAATTCGGCCAGCGTGCGGGCCCGCCACTGAGGTGAAAGCCAAGACGGCCCGCGGCTTCGAGCTGGGATTCATTCAGGTTCATGTCGCTGTAAATTGCCCCCAACCATTCCTTCAGCATCCTCCGCGCCTGTTCGATGCTGTGCGCGGTGGGTGTGCGCTTCGGGTCTTTTTTGTGTGCTTCCGCCGCGCGCCGCAGCGTCTCCAGAATGAGCTGTGTGCGCCGGATGCGGTTGTGCAGCTGAAAGGAGCGGAAGTAGTCGGCGAGGCGTGCGTACGCCTCATTCCACTCTTCCTCTGTCCCGGTCTCGGGGGCGAATTGAATATTGACGGCTTCCATGAGTGCTCCGTGTCGAGCGTTTCGGAGGATGCGCGGGAATGGTGATTGTGGAAGCGGAAAGTCAAATCCTTCAGAGGCTGCCTTGCGCATGACAATTTTCTTCGTTTCGCATTAACTCCATGCTTGCCGGGACACGATGCAAACTGCGAGAGTGCCCGCGTGTCCTCACGTCCCGTTCTTCCCGCCGATCGCACTCTCACAGCTGCTGATGCAGCAACCTCGGCCCAGCGCCTGCAGACGTTGACTGCGGCGCTGTCGCAGATCATTCTCGGAAAACCGCAGGCGGTGCAACAGGCGGTGACCTGTCTCCTGGCGCGCGGGCATCTGCTTTTTGAAGATCAGCCTGGCGTGGGCAAGACGCTGCTTTCTCAGGCACTGGCCCAGGCGCTCGGCCTGCAATTCAGGCGCGTACAGTTCACCAGTGACCTGCTCCCGGCGGACATTCTGGGAGCGTCGATTTATGTGCGCGATACCGGAGGTTTCAGCTTCCATCCCGGGCCGGTCTTTACCCAGGTCTTGCTGGCGGATGAAATCAATCGCGCCACCCCGAAAACGCAGTCGGCACTCCTCGAAGCGATGGAGGAGGGGCGGGTGACCTGCGATGGCATTCAGCACCCGCTGCCGGTGCCGTTTTTTGTCATCGCCACGCAGAATCCATCGACGCAGATTGGCACCTTCATGCTGCCGGAATCGCAACTCGACCGTTTTCTCATGCGACTGGCGTTGGGGGTGCCCAATCGCGATTCCGAGCGTGAATTGCTGCAGGGACAGGATCGGCGTGAGGCACTCAGCACCATGGATCCGGTGATGTCCTGGGCGGAGTTGGAGCAGATGCAAAAGCAGGCGCGTCTGGTTCATGTCTCTCCGGCGTTGCTCGACTATTTGCAGGACCTGCTGGCGGCCAGCCGGGCGGTCGGGCACGGATTGTCGCCGCGTGCCGGTCTGGCGCTGCTGAGTGCCGCCCGTGCCTGGGCTCTGATGCACGGGCGCGCGATGGCTCTGCCCGAAGATGTGCAGGCAGTGGGTGTCGCCGTGATGGCGCACCGGCTTGTCGGCGGACTGGATGCGGCGGAAAAACTACTCGCGGAAACCGCGGTTCCGTAATTTCCGATCAAAGCATGAAAGCGCGGCAGTCGAACTCCATCCGCATGCGGTGGAATCTGCACACGGTCTCCCTCACCGGCATTGTGCTCTCCATGGGCTATGTGGGCGCGGTGCAGAACAATGGCGCGGCCTACCTGCTCTGTTTCATCACCGCTGTGCTGGCGATGATGTCCTGGCTGCGAGCACGTGAAAATTTGCGCGGACTCGTGGTGACCTCCGGCCGCCTGGCAAGCGCGCAGGCTGGAGAGGTGGTGAAACTGCCTCTCGAAATCCGGGCCACAGCGGGAGAAAATGCGTGCGGACTTGAGGTTCTCATGGCTGACGGCAATGGCCGCTGGAGCTTCGTCGAGCAGATTGAAAGTGGCACGAGCGCACGGCTTTCCCTGCCGGTGAAGGCTCCGGAAGCGGGTGTGCAACAGTCGCTGAGGGTGCGGATACGCAGCTCTTATCCGCTGGGACTTTTCACTGCTGAGTGTGAGGTCGAGGTGGCTGGCGCCCGCAGAATCCATCCACGTCCGCAGGGTGAACTGCCATTGCCTCCGCCGGATCGCAGCTTGGCGGCCGAAAGTGTTTCGGTGACTCATGCAGGCGGCCTTCCGGAGCGCGAGGGTGACGACTTTGCCGGCGTGCGCGAGTGGCAACCGGGGGATTCTCTTCGTCATGTGGACTGGCGTGCGGTGGCGCGGGGCCGCCCGTTGCTGGTCAAGCAATGGGCCTCCGGCGCTGGCAGTGCGGTGACGCTGGACTGGCACCAGCTCGACATGCCGGAGACGGAGCGAGCCGGGCAGTTGGCGCGCTGGATCGCCGAATGTGAAGCCTCTGCCATACCTTACACACTACGGCTTCCGGAAGTGGAGATTAGAGCCAATCTGGGCGCTGTTCATGCCCGGCAGTGCCTGGACGCGCTTGCTGATATGTCCAGCAGTCTGATCACCGAACTCAGAGAGACAAAGAAGAAATCAAAACGTCTGCCGCCCGGCCATGAGCACAGCGCGCATCTGCCGCGCGGACCTTTGCTTGGCATGTGCGGGATGCTCCTGCTGGTGGCTGTGCCTCTCCTGGACTTCGCCACGGTTTATGCGCTTGTCATGCTGGTTGGCTGCATTGCGTGGCGGCTGCTTTTGCGGCGGCCGCTGGCATCGTGGATTCCGGTCCTGGTGCTCGGTCTCGGGGCGCTGATGATTCAGATTGTTCAGGGCAGCCTCTTCAGCATGGATGGCGGCATCGCCGTGCTCATCGTGCATCTCGGGGCCAAGCTGCTGGAGTCACGCACCCCCCATGATTTCCAGGTGCTCGGCATGGTCGGCTGGTTCCTTTGTCTGTTTGGATTGCTGGCTGAGCAAACGCTGAGCCGTTCGCTGTGGGCGCTGGGTGTTTTCACCGGCCTTGCCATCTGCATGGTGCGCTTTCGCCGGGGCAGTCCGGGTATCCTGCCGCCGCTGCGGCTCATGAGCTCAATGATGATCCAGGCCCTGCCGGTGGCAGCGGTGCTCTTCTTCATCTTTCCGCGCGGCAGCCTGGAGTTCCTGTCGCGCATCGGTTCGCATCACATCTACAAGACCGGTCTCTCAAACTCGATGGCCCCCGGCCTCATCTCCAAGATCGCGATGAGTGATGAGGTGGCCTTTCG
>CAJCCF010000175.1 GCA_903960845.1 uncultured Verrucomicrobiota bacterium
CCATCATGCGCCGGAACATTGGCGAGACCACGGCCATTATCACCAGGGCATTCCCGCATTGGTTCACAAGAACCTACAGCAGCTATTCAAACAACGACGACGCCTGCCCGATTGATCATCACATGCTCATCGCTCTGGATGCCCCTCGTCCTGTTTACATCGCCAGCGCCGTCGAGGACACCTGGGCCGATCCCAAAGGCGAGTTCCTTTCCGGACTTCATGCCGGGCCTGCTTACGCCCTGTTTGGCAAAAAAGGTTATGGTGTCAGCGAACAACCCGCGATTGACTCACCCGTGGGAGACAGCATCGCCTACCATGTGCGCACCGGGAAACATGACGTGACCAGTTACGATTGGGAACAGTACCTGAAGTTCGCGAAGCGTCACTTCCAGTGAATCACTTCACTTCCTTTGCAGGCTGATCACCGAACTGAATCGTCGGCACCTTGGCTTCGGCGCTGACATTGAAAGCAAGCCAGTGACCCGCCAGGGCGTGTGATGGGAATCCGCAGGCAAGGGCAAACTCGCCGGCCTCGTCAGGCGTGAAGCTGAACTCGGCTTTGCCCATGGTTTGTCCCGTCAAATGCTTCGGTGTGGCGCCTCCGGTGAAATAAGGTTCCGGGATCTGCAACTTTTTGGTGTCCGCCTTCTCACAGATGATGGCGCTGTGCGGAATCGGGCTGGGATTGATGAACGTCACATCCACTTTCCATCCGACCGGCACGGTCAGAACCGCCTTGCCGTGAGAATAACCGTTGAAATTCATGCCGTAGTTGGCCGCATTGAATGTGGCGACGAGCATGATCTTCACACTGTTCGGCGTGGTGCCGGGTCGCAGCAGATCGTCAGCGGTGACACCGGCAAACAATTCTTTCTTCAATCCCGGAATCTCCATCGTGTGATCGTGCCCCGGGGGAGGCGTTTGAGCGGAAGCGGCGAGTGCTGAGAAAACAAGCAGGAAGAGAGTGGAGCGGAGCATGGTGCGCGGAGAGTGGCTGAGGTCGGAGGGAGTTCAACGCGAAAAAGCACCGGTACATTTCCCACGCCGGGGAATTACCCAGGCGTCTGAGGCCTGCTGAGCTCGGCCGATTCGGCAAAACAATAGGCAACAGTGATTTCGCAACAGATGTGGAGAACCCAGGCCAAACAAGATCGAGACTACGAACAATTATGAGAACAAAACTTCAAAGACTTGTTTTTGCCGGACTTATTCTATCACTCGGCGCGGGTTGCACCACCGCCTACGATGCCTACGGCCGCCCGCGTCAGGTGGTTGAACCGGAAGCTGCCATTCTTGGAGCCGCTGCCGTAGGCTTGCTCGGTTACGGCCTGGCCAATCGGCACAACTATAACCGGCCGAGTTACCACAACCAGCCTAACTACTACCGGCGCCCCTACCCGGGACCTCATGGCGGACCGCCACATCACCCGAGTTACCGTGGTGGCCCCTACCATCATCATTGAACAGGGAACCAGGACAGTTCAGGGCTCGAAAAGTGGTCTTGATGAGTTTGGCAGCTGCCGAAGACCGAGTCTCAGGGGCAGATGCGATTCATCCGCAGTGTGATAAACACGAAAAAGTGCAGGTGTCGCTTGCGGGCGTGTGACGTATTGCCAAAGTGGCCTTATCCCACTCATGAGCGCTGTTTTTGACTCCCTTTCCCGCTTCTACTCTTCTTCCATCGGCAAAAAGATCCTCGTCGCCCTGACCGGCGCAGCCCTGGTGATCTTTGTCCTCGGCCACATGATCGGCAACCTGCTGATCTTTGCCGGGCCGGATGCCATCAATGAATATGGCCACCTGCTGCAAACCGCCCTGCATGGGGGCGGCGTGTGGATCGCCCGCCTTGGATTGCTTGCCGCCGTCGTGGTGCACGTGATCGCCACCATTCACCTCACGAAACAAAACCGTGCAGCTCGTGTGGACGGTTACGGCAAGGTCGCCTCACAGGTTTCCAGCAAATCATCCCGCACGATGATCTGGAGTGGTCTGACCATTTTGACCTTCATCATCTATCACCTGCTGCATTTCACCGCCCGCGTGTTTCACGGCTTCGGCGGAGCGGCCTATGAAATTCAAATCGACGGACACAAGGCGCACAACGTTTATAAAATGGTCATCGACGGCTTTTCCTGGGCTCCCGCTTCGATCTTTTATGTCATCGCCATGCTGCTGCTGAGCAGCCATCTGAGCCACGGCGTCTCCAGCCTCTTCCAGACTCTGGGTCTGGCCACCCACCGCACGGATCCGCTGTTCAAGAAGCTCGGTCATGCCTTTGCCCTGCTCATCCTCGTCGGCAACTGCTCCATCCCCATCGCCATCCTCGTCTTCGGCTACGGTCGCTAATCACTCCCCTGCCCTTTGCCCCCAGATCTCTGCCCTATGTCACTCGATTCAAAAATCCCCTCCGGCCCGATGGCTCTCAAGTGGTCCAAGCACAAGCAGGACTCGAAGCTGATCAACCCGAAGAACAAGCGCAAGTACACCGTGCTGGTCGTCGGCAGCGGTCTCGCCGGCTCCTCTGCCGCTGCCACTCTTTCCGAACTGGGCTACAAGGTTAAATGCTTCTGCTTTCAGGACAGCCCGCGCCGCGCCCACTCCATCGCCGCCCAGGGCGGGATCAATGCCGCAAAGAACTACCAGAATGACGGCGACAGCGTGCACCGCCTTTTCTACGACACGGTCAAAGGTGGCGACTTCCGCGCCCGCGAATCGAACGTGCATCGCCTTGCCGAAGAGAGCGTCAACATCATCGATCAATGCGCCGCGCAGGGTGTGCCCTTCGCCCGTGAGTATGGCGGTGGATTGGCGAATCGTTCGTTCGGCGGCGCCCAGGTGAGCCGCACATTTTACGCGCGCGGCCAGACCGGTCAGCAACTCTTGTTAGGCGCCTATTCGGCCCTCAACAAAGAGGTGGCCCGCGGTGGTGTGGAAATGCACACGCGCTCGGAAATGCTGGAAGTCGTCGTGGTCGACGGCCACGCCAAGGGCATCATCACCCGTGACCTGACCACCGGGAAAATCGAAGCCCATTCTGGCGACACCGTGCTGCTCTGCACGGGCGGCTACGGCAATGTGTTCTACCTTTCCACCAATGCGATGGGCTGCAATGTGACCGCCACCTGGCGTGCTCACCGCAAAGGCGCTTACTTTGCCAATCCCTGCTACACGCAGATCCATCCGACCTGCATCCCCGTGAGTGGCGACTACCAGAGCAAGCTCACACTCATGTCGGAGTCTCTACGCAATGATGGCCGAATCTGGGTGCCAAAAAACAAGGCTGATATCGGCAAGCCCGCCTCGCAGATTCCAGAGGCTGACCGCGACTACTTCCTGGAGCGCAAGTACCCTAGCTATGGCAACCTGGCTCCGCGTGACATCTCCAGCCGGGCAGCCAAAGAAGCCTGCGATGCCGGTCTCGGTGTCGGCCCGGGCGGACGCGGTGTGTATCTAGATTTCGCGGAAGCCATCGGCCAGTTCGGGCAGAAGACCATCGCCGAGCGCTACGGCAACCTCTTTGAAATGTATGAGAAAATCACCGGCGAGAGCGGCTACAAGCAGCCCATGCGCATCTATCCCGCCGTGCACTACACCATGGGCGGCCTGTGGGTGGACTACAATTTGATGAGCAGCCTGCCAGGCCTTCACGTGCTCGGTGAAGCCAACTTCTCCGACCATGGTGCCAATCGTCTCGGAGCCAGCGCACTCATGCAGGGGCTTGCGGATGGCTACTTTGTCATTCCCACCACCATCGCACCTTACCTTGTCACACAGACACCGGGTGGCGTGACAACCAGCCATCCTGAATTCCAGAAAGCCCTGGAAGACGCCCGCAACCGGACCAACCGCCTGCTCAACGTCAAAGGCAAGCGCAGCGTGGACAGTTTCCATCGCGAACTCGGCCTGCTCGTCTGGGACAAGTGCGGCATGGCCCGTGACAAAGCCGGACTCGCGCAAGCCATCAAGCGCATCCCTGAACTGCGTGAAGAATTCTGGAGCAATGTGCGCGTCCCGGGATCAGGCAGCGCCGCCAATCCCGAACTGGAGAAGGCCGGACGCGTGGCTGACTTTATGGAATTTGGTGAACTCCTCTGTCAGGATGCCCAGCATCGTGAAGAAAGCTGCGGCGGTCACTTCCGCAGCGAGCATCAGTATCCCGATGGCGAAGCCAAGCGCGACGACGACAACTTCTGCTACGCCGCCGCCTGGGAATACACTGGCGACCTTTCCAAACCGAAGCTGAACAAGGAGCCCCTCACCTTTGAGGAAGTCCACCTCTCCGTCCGCAGCTACAAATAACCTCAGCCCAAAAGTTGCACCCATCCCTGAACTGACGGCCATGAACCGCGAATCCGAAGCCCAGCTTCCCGACTTCTGTGCGCGCCAGCGTCGCGCTTTTCAGAAGCTTGCCCGGCTGGAAGCGGATCACGTCAGCCATGGTGAAATGGTGGCGACATGCCTCTTTTCAGGTCGCTTGGATTGTCTCGTGTTCAAAACGCAACTCGTCGGGATCGACCTCGCTCTGGCCGCTTAAATTTTCATTCATCACACCTCATCACCTCATGTCACTCCTCAACCTTCAACTCAAAGTCTGGCGTCAGAATCAGGGACAGCCCGGCCACTTTCAGGACATTCAAGCGCGTGAAATCCCCGATCACGCGTCCTTCCTGGAAATGATGGACATCGTCAATGAGCGCCTGATCAAGGATGGTGTCGACCCGGTGGCTTTTGATCACGACTGCCGCGAAGGCATTTGCGGCATGTGTTCGATGACCATCAATGGCATCGCTCACGGCCCCGAAAGAGCCACCACGACCTGCCAGCTTCACATGCGCAAGTTCCGCGATGGCGACACCATCTGGATCGAGCCTTTCCGCGCCCGAGCCTTCCCTGTCGTGAAGGACTTGATGGTGGATCGCGGAGCCTTTGACCGCATCCAGCAGGCTGGTGGTTTTGTCACCGTGCGCACCGGTTCGGCCCCGGATGCCAATTGCATCCTCATCGGCAAGGAAGTGGCTGATGCCGCCATGGATGCCGCCGCGTGCATCGGTTGCGGTGCCTGCGTGGCCTCCTGCAAAAATGCCAGTGCCATGCTCTTTGTCTCCGCCAAGGCAGGACAGCTCAACTCCCTGCCCCAAGGCCAGCCGGAAAAGGATCGCCGCACACTCGGAATGGTCCGCCAGATGGACAAGGAAGGTTTTGGCAACTGCACCAACCAGTATGAGTGCGAAGCCGCCTGCCCGAAGGAAATCAGTGTCCGTTGGATCACCAAACTGAACCGTGATTACGCCCTCGCCGCCGCCAAGGAAGCCTTTGTTGGCGTTCAGGAAAGCTCTTCAGGCGGTGAGTGATTGACCTCCCTTCTCACGTTCCTTTCAGACCTACCCCTGACCGCCATGCCCAGCCGCCGCCATTTCATCACCACGACACTTGGCGGCGCGTTCGCCAGCCTGACCTCTGCCCAGGAAGCCAAACTCAGCTACAAGGGCGAGAACATTCAGTTCGGTCTCGTCACCTACATGTGGGGCGCGGATCTTGACCTGCCGACACTCATTTCCACCCTGGAAAAAGCGGAGATTCTCGGGGTCGAATTGCGTGTCGATCATGCGCATGGCGTCGGTCCCAAGCTCTCATCTGCCGGGCGCGCCGAGGTGCGCAAGCGTTTCGAAGCATCGCCGGTCAAGGCCATCGGCCTGGGCACCAATTTTGAATTTCACTCAGCCGATCCGGCAGAAGTGAAAAAGAACATCCAGGGCGCGATGGAATACATCAAACTCGGCCACGACATCGGCACCTCAGGTGTGAAGGTCAAACCCAACGCCCTGCCAAAGGAGGTCGAAAAGGCCAAAACGCTCGACCAAATCGCCAAGTCACTCGCTGAACTGGGCGATTACGCGCTCGGCTTCGGTCAGGAGATCCGGTTGGAAGTGCATGGAGGCGTCACCGATCTCGGCGACATCGCCACGATCATGAAAACCGCCGCCCGCGACAACGTCCGCGTGTGCTGGAACTCCAACAACATTGATCAGGAAGGTGACGGCATCGAAGCCAATTTTACCAAAGTGAAGGACTACCTCGGTCACACCACCCACATTCGCGGTGCCAAGGTTCCCGGCTATCCATGGGACAAACTCGCCAAACTTCTCGTCGACGCCGATTATGAGGGCTGGGTTCTGCTCGAAGCCGGCGGCAAGCGCCCAGATGGCGATCCTGCGACCGTTCTCGCCGAGCAGAAAACCGCCTTCATCGACCTGGTGAAAAAGGCAAGGGCACAGGCGGCTTAAGCCTTGCCTTTCAGGGCCTAAACCACAAGGCCGGCCGCAGGGATGGCTGGCATGCCGGTTTGCCTTCCCGCATGGGTGCCGGCGGCAGAACCTATCTGCCTTGAAACCGTCATTTGCCAAAAGGCTTTTACCTGCTAGCATCCGCACTCCCCTCCCCCAAACGCCTGTCTCTCTGGAAGCACAGCCTGCGGCCTGTCTCCATTCGAACAGCCTGAAGCCTGTCCACCACGTGGCAGACCCGATTGAGAGGGATCACCCTACCCGCCCCCTAATGACCCCTCCTTCAAAGATCCGGAACATCGCCATCATCGCTCACGTTGACCACGGCAAAACCACGCTTGTGGACTCCCTGCTGCGCGCCAGCGGCAACTTCCGTGAGAACCAGGCCATCGCCGAGCGCGCGATGGACAGCATGGACCTTGAAAAGGAAAAGGGCATCACCATCAAGGCCAAGAACACCTCCGTGCATTGGGGTGAAAACATCATCAACATCGTGGACACTCCCGGACATGCCGACTTCGGCGGCGAAGTGGAGCGCGTGATGAAAATGGTGGATGGCGTCATGCTCGTCGTGGATGCCTACGAAGGCCCGCAGGCACAGACACGTTTCGTTTTGAAGAAGGCCATGCAACAGGGCATCAAGCCCATCGTCTTCATCAATAAAATGGACCGTCCGCACATCGAGCCAGACAAGGTTCATGACAAGGTGCTGGAGCTCCTGATGGAACTGGAAGCCACCGAAGAACAGTTCAACGCCCCCTTCATCTACGGCAGCGCGCGCGCCCTATGGGTTAGTGACAAGGCGGACGGCGAGCAGAAGGACATGACCTTCCTCCTCGAACAGATCGTTAAACACATCCCGGCTCCGAAAGC
>CAJCCF010000176.1 GCA_903960845.1 uncultured Verrucomicrobiota bacterium
CTCGCGCATTTCGACGTCGTTGAAGGACACGGTCTCCGTCCAGTCAGACCACTGGCGGATCTCCAGAGATGTGCGCTTGAGCGGGGCATGTTCATTGACCCAAAGAAGCATCTCCCAGTCGCCCGCGCCGGCCGCCGTCTGTGCCAGCAACGTCTCGGGCGTGAGGCCGGTGAAGCGGAAGAAGTGGCCGTCGTTTGGGTTGTTGTAGATGTAATCGCCATGGGTGCCGGCGAGCGTGGCGCGGGCTTTGTCGAGCAGGCGCGGCAGGATGGTGTAACCGCCGAGGCGGACGCGTGGACTGCGGGGAGGAAGCCGGGTAAGGTCGGGTGCTTTCATGGCTGCATGATTCACCCGATGGTGATGGCCGGGTAATGCCGCTTCGTCGTTGCGGATATGCCGTTGATGCATAACCTCCGCGGCATGATGGACCGCATCCGAGCGCTGCTCACCGTGATCGAGGAAGGCAGCGTCAACCGTGCCGCCGTGAGGCTGCGCATCACGCAACCCGCGCTGAGCCGCCAGATGCAGGCGCTTGAGGCTGAGATCGGCGGCAAACTGCTGGAGCGCGAGACCAGCGGTGTGAAGCCCACGGGCCTCGGTCATGCGCTGGTGAAATCCATGCGGCCACTGGTCAGCGCCTGTGACAGCGCCCTGGCCGACTTGCGCAGGCAGGCACGCGGCGAGCGCTCCGAGTTGCGCATTGGCTACCTCATCTCCGCTGCGCAATCCGTGCTCACGCCCGCACTGGCCCGGTTGCGTCAATCGCATCCCGATTTGAAACTCAAGCTGCATGACATGTCACCGCGCGAGCAGATCGATGGACTGCGTGCAGGTGAACTCGACGTGGCTCTCATCGGCCAGGAGGGCCTGGTGGCGGCCACGGAGTTTCACAGTGCCAGACTCTGCTCGCCGGGAGTGTGCGTCGCCGTTGCGGACAGTGACGCGCTCGCCTCGCGCCCGAGCATCACGCTGAAAGAACTGAAGGGGCGCGACTTCATCGGTGTGGATGAAGATCAGATGCCCGGGCGAAATCGATGGATGACGGCGCTGTGCAAAACGGCGGGCTTCAAACCGCGCTTTGCTGTGACGGTTGACGGCATCACCCACGTGCTCTCGCAGGTCGTCTCTGAATCGGCGGTAACGCTGCTGCCTGACTACTTCGTCCAGACCACTCACCCCGGCGTGACGTTTGTGCCGGTCAGCGATCCGGATGCCCGCTGGGACTTCATCGTGCTCTGGCAAAAGGGCCGCGCCTCAGTGTCCACCCGCGCGCTGGTGGACGCGCTGAAATCGGTGACGACCAGGCAGGGCGTGAAGAAGGCAGCAGTCCCGCGCAATCGTGAACCGGTCAGGCCCCGGGTTTCGCGATGAGGTCGCTGATGGGCGGAGCTTCGTGCTCGCCTTCGTTGATGAAGCCGGGCAGTTCCTTGCCGCTGTGTTTTTCCAGGCGTGATTTCACTCCCTGACCAAAGGCGAGACCGCTGATCTTGAGATTCTCGATCTTGTCCTCGGCACGCACCGCGACCTGCGTGTCATAGACGGCGCAATCCTTGATGGTCACCAGCGCATTCCCCCTGCCGCCGGGGCCGCGCAGGCGAAAGGCGACCTGGTTGTCGGAAAAAACACACTGCGTGATTTCCGCCTCCACGTGCTCCTTGATGTTGAGCGCGGCGATGGTGCTGATCTGGGCGGGCTGATTCCAGCCATGCATGTAGCAACGGCGAATCGTGAGTTTGCAGCGCTCGCCATCGGGCCTGGTCTTGGTGTCCACGGCATTTTCACCCGGCCGTTCACCGGCGCTGAAACCACCCGCATTGGCCGCCAGCGGGCCGGTCCAAAGATGACAGTCTTCAATCGTCAGACTGCCCAGAGATGCGCGGTCCGGATCAAACTGGATGCAGTCACCGGACGTGTGTGAGATGTCGCAATTGCGGATCGTGACATCCCCCCAGCGACCGGTGATGCCATGGGCGTCGTTCTGTTCCTTGAACGTGCCATTGAGCAGGTGGTGGATGCGGCAGTTTTCGATGACAACCCTGGTGCCAAACACGCCGATGCCGTTGCCGCTGCCATTGAAAATCTCGCAGTTTCGCAGAGTGACATTGTCCGCCGTGATCTTGACGATGTTGCCAGCCTTGCCTTGTGCATCCACGAGAAAGTTTTCGTAAACACCGGGCTTGGTGATCTCCAACCGGTGCACCAGTTTTGGATTAGCCAGGGTGCCTGCAGTGCCGTGAGTGCCCGCAAGTTCAGGAGCAGCGGCGGCAAATGTTGCCGCTAAGAACAGGGCCTGGAGTGCGATGAGTGATTTCATGTTGAATTGAAGCACGCCTCAATTCAGCCGCAGTCCGTGCTTTTGCCAAAACGAGTGGAGGGATGCGTGGGAACCGTTGAAGACGTTGCGCTCGGCCGGGCGGTCGAGATTGGCGAAGTAGGGACTGAAGCGATACGAGCCATGACTGTAAACCTTCGGGCGCGAGCGGCCATGTTCCCACTCGACGCCGCCGTATTGCCAGATGCTCCAGTCGGACCAGACACCGTATTGATTCACCAGACCGCGTGGATTGCCCGCCGGCGGAGAGCCGCTTTCATGCGAGTAAAGCGCCAGCCAGTAGGGCATGCGCCGCAGCTTGGCTTTCGTTGAGGCATCGGCGCCGCTGAGAAGCTTTTTCAGATGCGTGCTGTTCTCCAGATACGCGACGGGAATCACGCCCGTGCGGCTTTCAACGCGGTCCATGAAACGCGTGATATCGGAGAGGCGCGAGTTCGCGTCAAAGTCGGCGCAAAGCAGCAAGGAGGGCGCATTCCAGGACCGGCCGCGCGCCAGTGTCTGCGCACGTGCGACAAATTGATCCGCCTGCGCCGTGGCATCGACATGGTTTTGCAGGCGATAGTAAACTCCGGGCAGCATGCCGGCACGATCCGAAGAGGCGAGGAAGTTTCCGCATTTTTCATCCAGCTTGCCGCCCTTGCCCGCACGGGCGATCAGCGCGCTGGCTCCACCGGCACGCAAGGCGGAGACATCATGCTCCGAAAAAGCATGGCCATCACGCTGGCGTTCTTTGGGATCGTAGGCCGAGACATTGATGATCTGCGGCAAGCCGTGGGAGAAGGTCACCGCACTGCCGGGCTTGCCTCCGGAACGGGGTGCGGCGCATTGGACCAGGACGAGGGCGAGAGGCAGAATCGTGAGGCGTTTCATGGGGGAATTGAAAAAGGTCCGGCTTCAGACCTGAAGAATGCCCTTCATGTTCAAGTTCGGCGTGAACGGGTGGATATGAACAGGGCCGATCATGTTCATGGTTAGGGAGTTAGGTGAAGCATTTCATTTTTTACCCTTGCCATTCCTGCGCTTTTTGACCGCGGGTTCGGGCGTTCCCCCGGCGGGCGCGGCATCCTTGATCAGGGCATCGAGACGGGCGCGCATCTCCTTCAGTCTTTCGGGTTGCCCGGCGGCGAGGTTGTTGGCTTCAGCGATGTCCGTGGCGAGGTTGTACAGTTCCATTCTGCTGCCTGAGACTTCACCGCCTTTGGACTCTTCGGCGTCCTTGTCGGAAGCGTTGAGCAGCAGCTTCCAATCACCCATGCGCAGAGCCATCTTGTCTGGCGACATGCCGGGAAGCAGGAGTGCATCGTGCGGAGACTTGGCTCCCTGAGTGAGCACGGGCCAGATGTCGAGGCCATCAGGCGCGAGCTTTTGATCGGCAGGCGCGCCGGTGAGTTTGACGAGCGTTGGATACCAATCCACGGCATGCATGGGTTCGTCGATGCTGATACCCGCCGGGATTTTGCCGGGCCAGGTGGCAAAGGAGCAGACACGAATGCCGCCTTCATAGATGGTGCCTTTGCCGGCACGCAGCGGCGTGTTCATGGTGGCTGTGCCGGGATTAGGACCGCCATTGTCGGAGGAGAAGATGATGAGCGTGTCTTTGAGCATGGCCTTTTCATCAAGCGCGGCGGTGATTTGACCGATGGCTTCATCCACGGCCGAAAGCATCCCGGCAATGCTGCGCCGGGTTTTAGGCAGATCCTTGTACGGTTCGGTGTAGCTGTCCGGCACCTGATGAGGACTGTGGATGCCGTTGAAGGGAACATAGAGAAAGAGCGGCTTGCCGTCGGCTTGCTCGTGGATGATGCGGCGGGCCTCCTTTGAAAGCAGATGCGTGGTGTAGCCTTCTTCGACCAGCGGCTTGTCATCGCGATACCAGTCCATCTTGCCATCGCGCTCGTGTTTGAAGTAATCCAGCGCACCAAAGAAGTGTCCATACTGATGGTCGAAACCGCGACGGGTCGGCGTGTATTCAGGCTGGAATTCGCCCAGATGCCACTTGCCGCAAATGGCCGTCGTGTAACCGGCATCATGCAATGCCTGCGGCAGCAGGCGCTCGGCCAGGGGCAATCCCCAAGGCGCACCCGGCCTGACGACATTGTAAACGCCGGTGTGCGTGGCATAGCGGCCCGTCATCAGCGCCGATCGTGTGGGCGAGCAGACCGGTTGAACGTAAAAAGATTTCAGCACCGCGCCGCTCTTTGCCAGCTTGTCGATGTTGGGCGTGCGGATGTCCTTCCCGCCATTGAACCCGCAATCAGCATAACCCAGATCATCCACCAGGAAGTAGACGATGTTCGGGCGCTCCTCCGCGGCAGCGGTTGCATGACCGAAGCAGAATGATGAAATCAGGAAGATTAGGGCGGCGATGCGGTTCATCATGGAATACTACTTTTTGTTTTTCTTGTTCCTGCCCTTCTTCTCCTGCTTGCGCTGCTCAGAGCCATTCCAGCGCGGATCCTCCCATCGCGGTGGTTGCATGGAGGCATTCCATTGGTCAAAGAGGGCGGTCAGTTCAGCCTTCCTGGCCGGGTTGTCAGCGGAGAGATCTTTTTGCTCGCCCGGATCGGTGGCAAGATTGACCAGCATGGGCTCCATCTCCTTGGATGCTTTGACAAGCTTCCAGTCGCCCTGGCGCACGGCGTGCTGCACACCGAACCGGAAATAAAGCTCGCGCGGCGCGAGCCTGTCGGCCTTGCCTTCAAGCAATGGCAGAAGGTTTGTGCCATCGAGGTCGATCTTTGGCGCTTCCGCGCCTGCGGCGGCGAGCGCGGTGGGCAGGACATCGAGTTGAATCACCGGGTCATTGATGACACGACCGCCGGGAATGCGGCCTTTCCACTGAGCCATCCAGGTGACGCGAATGCCGCCTTCCCAGACAAACCACTTGTGGCCGCGCAGACCCATCTGCTCGGAGATTGGTGAAGCGCCCCCATTGTCGCTGATGCAGAAGATGAGCGTGTTTTCCTCGAGCTTCAATTGGCGCAGATGAGTCATCACGGTGCCGATGGCTTCATCGGCCTCGCTCACGAGCGCGGCATAGGCCTGCTCGCGTTTGTCGAGATGCTTGAACTTCTCCAGCCATGCCGGCGAGGCCACGATGGGCGAATGCACGGCATTGAATGACAGGTAGAGGAAGAACGGTTTTGCCTGGTTCGCGTCGATGAATCCGCAGGCCTCGCGCGCATAGACCGGCGACGTCACGGGCGCTCCTTCCAGCTCACGGATCAGTTCATTGCCGCGATAAAACGACGGGCCCCTGCCTTCGCCAAGATTGCCGACGGTGCCCATGGCAAAATCAAAACCGCGCGCCAGCGGCATGAACTCCGGAGCGGTGTCGCCCAGATGCCATTTGCCGACGATGCCGCTGGTGTAGCCCGAGGGCTTCAAGTGCTGGGCCATGGTCGTTTCGCTCAGCAGGAGTTCACGTCCTTCTTTGGTTGGATTGGCATCATGTCCGGTGCGCGCCTGATAGCGTCCGGTCATCAAGCCAACACGTCCAGGCGAGCAGACGCAACCGCTCGAGTAACCATTGGTGAAACGCACTCCGTTCGCCGCGAGCGCGTCCATGTTCGGTGTCGGAGCGAGCTTGCCACCGTATGCCCCGGGCTGCGCCCAGCCCATGTCATCGAGGTAAAATACGATGATGTTAGGCTTCACTGCTGCTGCTGCGGCATGCAGCTGGGTCAGCAGCAGGATGGTGAGTGAGATGAAACTTTGATTCATGGAGCGCCGCCTGAAACGCGGGAGTGGCCTGCATCTGACAGTTCATTTCAAGTCCGCTCAAAACTCTGTCCTTGTCGGCTTGCCTCCCTCGCCGGATTTGATCTCGATCCAGTCGATCTCCACGGGCTGCTCCTGCATGGGCAGGTAAAGCCGGACGATGCCGAGCGGGCCGGTGGCGGGGAGTTGCACGGTGACTTCCTCCCAGTCACCGCCTTTCAGGGTGAATTCGGCACGCCTGGCCTTGCCTTCCGTGCCATTGGCGAGCCAGTCGAAATGGGAGGCTCCCGCTTTGGCCCTGATGCGGAATGTGGCAGTACCAGGGCCGCTGTGTTTGCCGGCGGAGAAACCGAGGAAGCATGCGTCGCCAATGTTAGTTAGGCGCAGGATGCCTTCTTTGACGGAGGCTTTGCAATCGCGGGCCTTCCAGCCTTGCAGGGCGGGATCGCCATCGTCCCTGTCCCTGACTGGCGCTTTGGCTTTGCCTTTCGGCTGCTGTTTACCCTCGAGTTCGGGATGATACTTCTTCGGGTCAAAGGCGGGATTCGGCACAGGCACGGCCGCCTTGGTGTCGATGAGGAATTTCTCAATCATCGCATCGAGTTCGGTGACGAGTTCAGGCTTCTGCGCGGCGAGGTTGTTTCTTTCGCCGAGATCATCGCGCAAATTGAAGAGCAGATGTCGATGCGCGCCCTTCTCGCCGCCATGGAAAATGCGGATGAGCTTCCAGTCATCGCAATGCACCGAAACCGCGGGTGGCAGCCAGTCCGGCACACCCGGATTGTGCGGGAAATATTGGAAGGTGGCCTTTCCGGCGAGCGCAGCGCCTTTCAGCGCGGGGAGGATGCTCGCGCCGTCGAAGCGCTGGCCTTCGGCGGGCTTTATAGCAAGGCCTTCAAGCAGAGTGGGGTAATAATCCTCGCTCTGAATGATCGCGTCACTGCGGCTGCCTGCGGCGGCGACTCCGGGCCAGACGACGACGCCGGGGACTCGCGTGCCGCCTTCAAACATCGTCGCCTTGCCGCCGCGCAGCGGACGATTGCTGGTGGGCGTTGTTCCATCGATTTCGTTATACATATTGCCGCCGTTGTCGGCGGTGAAAATGATGATCGTGTTGTTGGCGAGCTTGAGGCGGTCAAGCGCGTCCAGCAGGGTGCCGATGGCGTCGTCCATGCTCTGGATCATGGCGGCGTAGGTCGGGCTGCGCTGGGCATCCTTCGGGTCGATACGGTCGCGATGCTTTTCGATGTTCGCCTTCTTCGCATCAAAGGGCGCATGCACGCTGAACATCCAGTAGTTCAGGTAAAAAGGCTTTTCCTTCTGCTGCTCCATCCACGCCACCGCCTCCGCGGCCATGCGGTCCTCGATGTGCTCGCCGGGCGATTTCTCTTTGAAGTTCGCAAACTTCCACGGTGCGACATACGTGCCCGCAGGCCCGGGCCCCGGATGATGCGGCAGATCCAAATCAAATCCCTGCTGCAGCGGCGAATACGGCTCAGGTCCGAGATGCCATTTGCCGAAGTGCGCCGTGGCATAGCCCGCGTCCTTCAGCGTTTCCGCGAGCGTGCGGTATTCGGTCTTCAATCGTGTCACCGGCTCGGGCTGGATGGCCTTTTGATCGGGAGGTGCCTTCTTGCCTGTCGTTGCCTGCAGCACGACCTGCGGCACGTGGCAGTTCGGCACCGTGATGCCCGTGCGTGCCGGGCTTTGTCCCGTGAGCAGAGCCGAACGCGTGGGCGAGCACAAAGGACTGGCCGAATACGCCCGAGTGAAGGTCATGCCGCGACTGGCGAGGCGTGCGACGTTCGGTGTCTGGTAATACGCCGTGTTGCCGTAAAGCGTCGTGTCACTCCAGCCCAGGTCGTCGGCGAGAATAACAATGACGTTCGGCTGCGCCGCGAAAGCGGATGAGCCAAGGACGAAGAGGAGGATGAGGAGAGATCGAGGCATCGCGCCTTAGAACGCCGCCAACGCGCCGACATTCCGGCAAAGAGTGTGTCGGATTTGGAGAAGACACTGCCATTTCGTTTTTTGACACTTACCGCTCCTGACTGTGACTGTCTTTGTCCTCCGCCCTTCCTGCGAAGTAGAACAACCAGGCCACACCACCACTGAGCAAAGTCAGGAAACCAAACATGATCCAGACATAGCAAAACGAGTCATGCGGTCCAGAATCGAAAACGAAGAGCGCGGTTAAAAGCGCCAGAGGCAGGCAAGCAAACCAACATAGTCCTGCCAGGCAAAAGCTAATGCGCCGAGCCCAAATGTGACATGTGGCTGATTTTGGCGGGGATTCAGATCGTGGCTCGACAGGCATCTGATAAAATATGCATCAGCCTGCTCGCTTGTCAGCCGTGAAATGTGACCCCTTGCGGGTGGGGTTGATTGCGCAGGGTGTCGAGCTATTCAGGGGGTCAATGCAATGGATTC
>CAJCCF010000177.1 GCA_903960845.1 uncultured Verrucomicrobiota bacterium
AGCCAGACTGCCAGTGGCGGCGTCGGCGGCCCAGGACTTGTAGGTTGTCTCGGAATACTGGTCCATGCACCACTCGCAGACGTTGCCGTAGATGTCGTAGAGGCCCCATGGATTGGGCTTCTTCTTGCCGATGAGGCTGTACTGGAAGTTAGGGGCGTTTTCGAAGTACCAGGCGTAGTCCTTGAGTTGGGCGACATCATCGCCCCAGAAGAAGGCGGTCTTGCTGCCGGCGCGCGCGGCATATTCCCACTCGGCCTCTGTCGGCAGGCGGTAGTAGTGGCCGGTCTGGGCGCTGAGCCATTGGCAATACTTGTTAGCCGCGTGCTGGGTCATGCAGATGGCCGGGAAGCCGTTGCGGCCCATGCCGAAATCCATCGGCTGGTAAGGCGGCGTCGGCTGGCTGATGAGATCCTCCGGCTTGTCATTGGCGGACCAGACCTTGCGGCTGCCGTCCTTGTTGCGGCCTTCGCTGGTGAGCTGGAAGGGCTCATACTCGTCCCAGGTGACCTCGTATTTGCCGAACCAGAAGGGTTTCACGATCTTCTTCACCTGCGGGCCTTCGTCATCAAGACGGCCGGCCTCGCCGGAAGGGCTGCCCATGAGGAACTCGCCGCCCTTGATGGCGACCATGGAGTACGGGGCACCGGTTTTGGGCACCTTGGTGTCGTAGGATTTCATCTCGGCCTCGGTCTTCTCCTTGGAGGTCTTCAGAATGAAAGCATGGATCTTTTTCACCAGTTCCAGCGTGTCGGGATTGTTGGTTGGGGTCGCGCCTTTGGCTTTGGCCTTCAGCTTCACGTCATCCGGCCACACGGCACCCTGCTCGATCCAGCCCTTGAGCATGGCGATCTCCGCCTTCATCAGCGGGCCGCCGCTTTTCTTGGTGGGCATGAGGTCCTCGTCGTCTTCCGCCAGCGTGGTGGAGTGATAGACGGCGCTTTTGGCGAGCTGGAATGGCACAATGTTAGGCGCATTCTCGCCGGTCTCGAAGGCCTCCTTTTTGCTGCTGAGAATCAGGTCGCCCTTGGCCTTTTCAGGGTTGTGGCAGCTCAGGCAGTTTTGCTCCAGGATGGGCTGGATGTGCTTCACGAAATCGATGCGCGGCTTCACTTCCAGAGTGACACCTGCAGGCCAGTCGGCGCCTTGTTCGATCCAGCCCTTGATGACGGCGATCTGTGATTTGTCGAGCATTCCTTCCTTTTCCGGCGGCATGACCATGTCGTCATCGTGCGGGAGGATCAGGGTGCTGTAGATGGCGCTCTTTTTGAGATCTTTGGGCGTCAGGCCGGGGCCGTTCTCGTTGCCCTTCATCATGTCTTCCTTCGTGTGCATCCGGAAGTCGCCCTTGTCTTTTTCGGCACCGTGGCAGTGCGTGCAGGCCGCTTCGAGGATGGGCTTGACTTGCGTATTGAAGTCGATCTTCTCAGCCGCAGGAGCCGTGAGCGCGGCGAGTGCAAGGAGGGATATGGTCAATGGAAGATGGTCTGACATGGGGCGCGGAATAAACATGGGCAGGGCAGGGTGGCAAGGGAGGGAATGGCGAAATCTGACGGACTGCGGGCACTGCGGGGTTGGCTGTCAGCCGGCAAAATCAGCCTGGGCGGCTGCTGCGGATTCAGTGCAGGCTGCCTTCATGCATCGTCAGCACCCGCCCCATGCGCGCGGCCTGGGCGGGGTGGTGGGTGACCATCACGAGGCTGATGCCGGTGGTCTTTTGCAGGTCGAGCAGCAGGGTGGTCAGGGCTTCGGCGTTTTTTTCATCGAGCGCGCCGGTTGGCTCGTCGGCGAGGATGACTTTGGGCTGATTGATCAGGGCGCGGACGACGGCCACGCGCTGCCGCTCGCCGCCGGAGAGCTGGGCGGGCTTCCAGGCAAGGCGGTCATGAAGACCCACGGAGGCAAGCAGGGATTCGGCACGCTGCCTCAGGACGGCGGCAGCCGGCCTGCTCTTCAGGGCAAGCGTGGGCAGGAGGACATTCTCCAGCACGGTGCACTGGGGCATGAGATGATGCAGCTGAAAGATGAATCCGATCTTTTCACTGCGCAGCTCGGCCAGCCGCGTGACCGGGCACGCAGCGATGGATTCGCCATCGAAGACGTATTCGCCTGCATCAGGGCTGTCGAGGGTGCCGAGAATGTTCAGCAGGGTGCTCTTTCCACAACCGGAGGGGCCGACGATGGCGACGGACTCGCCCGCCTGGATGTCTAACGAAATGTCACGCAAAACGGAAACGGCGGCATCGCTGCCGGGTTCGCGATAGGATTTGGAGATGTGGGTGAGGCTGAGAAGAGGCATGGGGATTGGGGGATCAGAGGCGGCGCCAGCGTTTGGCTTTGAACTCATGGCGCGGCAGGCTGCCGCTTTTGACGATGCGCACGGGGATGCGGAGAGAGAAGGTGTCGCGGAGTTTGGTCTCGAGTTTTTTGAGGAGGCTTTTGGCGACGTTGCCGGGGAGGTCGATGAGGAGTTCGATCTCGTCCATGGCCTCGACCTTGCGCTGTTCGACCATGAATTCGGCGATCTCGGGGAACTGGCGGACGACGGCCTCGATGGCGCTGGGGTAGACATTGACGCCGCGGATGACAATCATGTCATCGATCCGGCTGAGCACGCCGCCTTCGAGCACGAGGTGTCCGCAGATCAGGCGCTTTTTCACCCAGTCACCGGTGCGGTATCGGAGCAGCGGGCAGGCACTGCGGGTCAGGGTGGTCAGGACGAGTTCGCCATGCCCGCCCTCGGCGACTTCGAGGCCGGTCGCGGGGTCGATGATTTCAGCGAGGTAGGCATCCTCGACGATGACCAGATTGCCCGGCATGCCGGTGAGTTCGTAGCTGACGGGGCCGACCTCGGTCATGCCGTGGTGATCATACACGCGTGCATCCCAGAGCTGCTCGATGCGTGCGCGCACTTCGGGAATGCTGCCGCCGGGTTCTCCCGCGACGATGATCTTGTTGATGCGCAGGGCCATGCGTTCCACGCCGCTTGCCTCGCCGATCATTTCGCCGAGGCGCAGTGCATAGGTGGGGGTGCAGCAGAGCGTGGTGGCCGCATAGCGTGCCATCATTTCCAACCGTGCCTGACTGGAGAGTCCGCCGCCGGGGATGGAGATGTAGTCCTTTGCCGCCGCCTCATAGGCGACCCAGAAACCCAAGAAGGGGCCAAAGGAGAAGGCAAAGAAAATGCGGTCGCGCCCTTTCACGAGATCGGCGCCCTCATACACGCGCTGCCAGCAGGCGAGCATGGATTCCCAGCTTTCATTGGTATCCAGCCAGGCCATGGGCTGGCCGCTGCTGGTGCCGCTGGTCTGGCAAAAGCGTGTGTAATGGGCGAGCGGTTTGGTGAGGTTTGAGCCAAAGGGCGGATGCGCGAGTTGATCGGCGAGCAGTTCGGCCTTGGTCGTGAAAGGCACCTGCTGCATGAAGTCATCGACCCGGTTCATGGAGGTCACGCGCACGCCGTTGGCATGGAACTTCTTCGCGTAGAATCCATCGCTGGTGGCCAGATTGAGCACAATGGAGCGGAGCCTGCGCCATTGGTTGGAGCGCAGCCGTGCACGGTCGATTAACGGTATCTCGGAATCCACGCACCAGACTTGGCGAGAGACGGTGAAGGGTCAAGGCGTGAACCGAAGGACCCGACGGCGCGTATCCGGCGGCCCGGCCAGGTCATTGCCGCCGGCGCAGTGAACAATTCTGAGAAAACGCGCACATCCAGGTCAGTCGCAGGACCTGCGCCTGGCGGCATCTGGCGCGCATCAGGCGTCCGGTGTTTTCGAGAATGCCGCCTGGATTGGATAACAAAAAATGCGGATCACATCCGGCCCACGATTTCCATCGTCTCACGCTGACGCTGCTGCACGGTTTCGCGGCCTTTGATGGCCTTGGCTTTGGCGGCGGTCGGGTCTTTGGCGATGGCGAGGACGGCGGGGACGATGCCCGGGATTTCACTTTCCTCGTCGAGATTGAAGAGCCATTCGCCGAGACCGAGGTCACGCCACATGAGACCCTTGCTCGTTTGCTCGGCCCAGCGGCAGACGATGGCTGGGATGCCGTTGCCGATGCACATGATGGGGCTGTGCATTTCGGCGCCGAACAGGCCGGCGCTGCGCACGTAAGTGCTCAGCGCCTCACCGGTGAGCCAGTAGGTGGAGCGCCAGACGACGCGCTTCTTCACGTCATCGGGCAGTTTGTCGTAGAAATTGACTTTGGTGACCTCCATCTGGCTGCGGTCCTCCGGACAGAGCAGCACCTTCATGCCGGTCTGTTGCACGACCGCGATGATGGCCGCACGCAGCGGGCCGAGATCATGCTCCTTCATGGCTTCATTGCGGGCATGCTTGACCTCGTCAAACTTGACGCCCGGCTTCATTTTCCAGTACTCGGAGTAGCGCAGGCGGCCGAGGCAGCAGAGGAATTGGCCTTCCTCCAGGTCATGCTCTTTGAGAAAAGCGAGCGCCTTTTCATCATCGCGCAGATCGGTGGCAAACGCCCCGTCGGGGGCAAATCCCATGACCGGGCAGGTGCAGCCCTTTTTCTTCGCCAGCTCCAGCGATGGACCGTCGCGAAAGAAGGCAAACCTGCCGCCGCTCAGCACCTGGATGGTTTTGGAGATCACAGCCTCCGGCGTTGCCTTCGTGGCGGTCGAGCCTGTGGTGGGCAGGGTGATGCCATAGACGCCGTAGGGTTTGCCGGTGGCCTCATGCCACTTCACGACATCCTTCTCCGCGACCAGTGACGGGCCGGAGCCATGCAGCAGGAAGTCACACTCCTCGAACGCCTGCTTCACCTCCGCGCTCTTCAGGATGATGAGCTTGGGGAAGCGCTTCATGAGCATCTCCTCCACCCCATTGTCCACCTTGCTCGGCCACAGGCGCACTTCGACCTGTGGCAGATGTTTTTCCAGCAGGGCCAGCACGCCGGGTGTGTGGGCGATGTCGCCAATGTTCACCGTCTGCCAGGATGAGCGCAGGATGATGCGCGGTGCCCGCCCCTCTTTGGCGGCGATGGGTGAAAGGATGGCGGCAAGTGACGAGGCGAGAAAGTGGCGGCGTTGCATGGCTGGAGGAGAGTCTGAAAGTTGCGGGAATTGGACAAGATATATTTCAAGCAGCCTGCGGATCACGAAACCTGATCAAGCTGCCGCATGAAATTCCGGACACGGGCGCCTGGAGTTATTCGAAGGCGGAGTTTGGCGCATCACCCCTGTTTCCCTACATTTCGTCACGCACCTGCTCCAGCAGGGAGCGCTTGTCTGCCGGTTGATCTGATCCGAACCCAATCAAAGCGGAAACCAATAGACCGAGCGGTTTGTGAACTTCAGCGGGATCAGCAAAATAATCGGCAATGAATGGCAATGATTCGCTGCCATATGCTGGTTAATGCCTTGATTTATAGGGCTGAATTAGGGGTTGTGGATCGGCAAAAAGATCGGCAATGCAGGAGCTGCCCTGAATGCCTGTCATATACCTGTCATCTTTTGCCTACTGAACGGAAATCCAAACAAACACCTCATCATTTGATAAACGAACGACCCAAAACTCTGACTGTAACTGGATACCCTCTCCGGAAAATGATGAGACACATCCTTTTCGCTCTCGCTCTTTTCGGTCTGCACGGCGTTCGTGCTGCTGATGACTTTCATGCCACGTCCTGCGAGGGCGCTTATCCGCGCCATCTCCAGGGAATCTGCACCGATGGCAAGGACCGCATCTATTGGTGCTGGACCGATGCGTTGGTGAAAACTGACCCCAACGGCCTTGTGCTCAAGAGGGTGCCTGTGGCCAGTCATCACGGCGATCTCTGCTATCACGACAGCCGCGTCTATGTGGCGACGAACCTCGGCAAGTTCAACCTGCCCGCGGGCGCGGCGGATTCGTGGGTTTATGTCTATGATGCCGACACCCTCGCCGAGCTTGCGAAACATCAACTGCCCGAGCTGGTGCACGGCGCAGGAGGCATGGAGTATCACGACGGAAAGTTCATCGTCATCGGCGGGCTTCCGCCCGGGATGAACGAAAACTACCTTTACGAATACGACGAGAACTTCCGCTTCCAGAAACGCCACGTCTTAGCAAGCGGCTACACACTCTTGGGAATCCAGACTATCGCGTATGCCAATGGCGCGTGGTGGTTCGGTTGTTATGGCAAGCCCTCGGTGCTGCTCTGCGCGGATGAAAAATTGCAATTCACAGGCAAATGGGAATTTAACGCCTCTGTCGGCATCGCACCGATCAGCGGGAGCCGCTTCCTCATTGCTCAAAATAACGCCATCAAAGGTGAGGATGGCAAAATCAAAGCCAACCAAGCCCGTGTCGTCATCGCTCGACCCGACAAAAAGACCGGCATGGTGATTGAAAGTCCGTGAACGCATTCATCACCGATGTGGTTGAGAAGGTGTGCCCCAAAGTATCTGTCCCTCTGCGCCTGGCTATGCGGGAAAGCCACACTTGCCGATCTCGATGACGTTGCAGGGCGATCATTTGCCTTTCTTGAGAAGCAACCACAGCAGGCCCATCGCCGCCACGATTAACGCCGCCACCACTGACCACGGCGTTGATGAGATTGTTCCCTCGTTAGCTGCTACCGACTTCATCGTCGCTTTCTTCTTGATGTCTGGTGGCATGGTCTGAACCGGTAAATCTCGATCTGGCAAACTAGAGGCAACCCCATTTTTCAGGTAGTCACGGACAGGGATAATCTGACTGGTTGGTGGTTTTTTAGGCGATAACTCAACACCCTGAAGAAACTGATTTTTATATGCTGGTTGCTTCGCAAGCTCCTCAAAAGTCAGGAAAGCAGATTTGCCTTTCATAAGCAGTTCATCAAACAAGGTCATTGAGATCTCGATGTCATTGGCTTGGACCAACAACCTCGTTCCAGCTCTCAAATTGACTAGCTGAGCGGTCAATCGGACTGGATCGTGCATCTTTGTACGCTTCCCGATTTCAATATCCGTTACCTTGTCAGAAGATGAGACAACAAGTTCTTTTGCCTTTGCAAAGTCTTTGACGCCATCGTTTGACGGCTGCCAAGAACAAGTTGCGGACGCAAGCCGACCATCCACGAACAGAAGTGAATGACTTTTAAAGTCACTAGCGCCTTTGATAAACACCAGAGCGTTTGACGATTTCTCGGTCCCGGGCATTTGATCGGTTGCCAGATTTAGTTCATTGAAGGCTTCGTGCGACATCCCCAGATTAATCTGACGAGGCAACAACTGCGTGATCAGCAGACTTTGATTACCGTCGGCCATCCCTTGCTCCACGGACAACAGAAAGAGTAGAAGGCAAAATAATTTAATAAACATGGGAGCCATTTGAAAATCTAATTTGTCCATCTTCGTGTTCAACGGGGTTTCCTGTTTTTCTCGTCGGCAACCAGCGGTGAAGATGTGGAGCACCCAAAAGTGTTAGTCCCTTTGCACCCCGGCTCCTGCTTCACCTCTTTTCACCTGATCTGGAGTTGGCGTGGCCGCTCTGTTTCGATGGAGAACGGCGGAAGAATGCAGCAGTTGGTGACGTTCATCCGGCAACCATGACACGCGTTCTCACTCTATTCATCATCGCCTGCCTGCTGGCCTCCTGTTCCAGCGCCTTCAAGAAGGAATGGCAGACCGCCCTGAAAGCCGGGCCTCAAGCGGGTGTCGAGGGGGCCTGGCAGGGCACCTGGCTCAGCGCGACCTGCGGGCACCATGGCAATCTGCGCTGTGTGGTCGGACCGGCGAAAAATGCGCAGGGTGATCGCGAGTTTCACTACCACGCCACCTGGGCCAGTCTGGTCGGCGGTGCCTACCGTTCGGATCACCGGGTGAAGGGTGGCAAGGGTGCCTGGACCTTCACCGGAGAGCATGACCTGCCACGCTGGGCTGGTGGTCACTACACCTATGCCGGCACGATCAAAGGGGATGATTTCAACGCCTGCTATCAATGCCGCAAGGACAAGGGCACGTTTCAGATGAAGAGGGTGCGGTAGGGGGGTGAGAGTTAGGAGTTAGGAGTTAGGAGTGGTGTGACCTGAAACTTGAGACTTGGAACCTGAAACTTGATCGCTGATCGCCTTCATCTTGCCGGGCAAATGCGGACACAATTTTCGCAAGCATCGCTGAGCATCTCAGGTAGGGTCGTGGATGCCTCAAGCGATGTCATTCATCAGCACCTGCAAGCACTGTGGATCACCCGTTCCGGCCAGCCGTGATGACGGGTTTTGCTGCGCGGGCTGTGTCTATGTCCATGATCTGCTGCATGAGCAGGGGCTGGATCACTTCTATGATTTGAAGGGCGGACTCTCACTGCCGCCGGTGTCGCCGCAAAGTCTTCGTGAGCGCGACTATGAATGGCTGGCGGAACTCGGACGCATCACGGTGCCACCGGGTGAACTGCGCCTGGCGCTGCAGGGCATCTCCTGTGTGGGGTGCATCTGGCTTATTGAAAAGGTCTTCACCCGTCATGACGGCGGTCTGCGGGTGAACGTGGACGTGGTGCATGGGGATCTGATGCTGACCTATGATCCGGCGGTGTTTGATGTCGTGGCGTTTGCCAAAGATTTGCAAGCATTTGGTTATCTTGTCGGACCGCCGGTCGAGGGCGGGGACCGCAAGCAGGTGTCGGGTCTGGAACGGCGCATGGGGGTGTGTGGCGCCTTTGCCATGAATGCCATGGCCTTCAGTCTGCCAGCCTATTTCGGGATGCCGGCTGACTTTGTCTTTGCGCCCTGGTTTGACATGATCGCCGCCGTCTCCGCCACGCTGGCGATGCTGGTCGGCGGTTCGTATTTCATCGAGAAAGCCTGGCGCAGTCTGCGGGCCGGAGCGCTGCACATCGACACCCCGATCGCGCTTGGGATCATGGCCGCTTATGCGGGTTCCATTGGCGGCTGGATCGCTGGCGTGCCGGGGCTCAAGTACTTCGACTTTGTGGCCATCTTCATCTTTCTCATGCTGGTGGGGCGCTGGGCGCAACAGGCGGCGGTGGAAAGGAATCGCCGCAAGCTCATGCGTGACACCTCCATCCCCGACACGGTGACGCTGCTGGATGAGCTGAAACCGCGTCCCCTGAGCGCGCTGAAAGCGGGCGTGCGATTTGCCATCAAGCCCGGGCAATCCATCCCGGTTGCCTGCCGGTTGCTCAGTCCGCAAGCCTCCGTGAGCCTTGAATGGATCAATGGCGAAAGCGAGGCGCAGCGCCGTGATGAAGGCCAGATGCTGCCCTCGGGCGCGATGAACATTGGCTCACTCGGGATCGAGGCCGAGGCCCTGGAAGGCTGGCAGGACAGCACTCTGCGCAAGCTGCTGGAGGCGCGCCGCCCCGGAGAATTCCGCGATCTGAAGCTGGAGCGTCTGCTGCGCTGGTATCTTGCCATCATCGTCGTCATCGGCATCGCGGGTGCCGTTTGGTGGGCCTGGCATGGGGCGGGCGTGGTGCAGGCCCTGCAGGTCATGATTTCGATCTTTGTCGTGTCCTGCCCCTGCGCGCTGGGGGTCGCGGTGCCGCTGGCGGAGGAGCTGGCGGCATCACGCGCTGAGAGGCTCGGCGTCTTTGTCCGCACGCTTGGATTGTGGAAGCGCATGATGCGCGTGCGCCGGGCGGTCTTTGATAAAACCGGCACGCTCACGCTGGAAAATCCGGTGCTGGAAAATGCGGAGGTGATGCGCGGTCTTGATGATGCCGCCCGGCGCGCTTTGCGCACCCTGGTCACGGGCAATCTGCATCCCGTGAGCCGCAGCCTGTTTGATGCTGTCGGACCGGGTGAGGTGGAGGCTCAGGCTGTCAGCGAAATCATCGGCCAGGGCTTGTCTTTCACCGACGCATCGGGTCATGCCTGGTCGCTCGGCCGTGGCGATAGCGCGGATGCCGTGCTGATTTGCGATGGCGTGACGGTGGCCGGCTTCCGCTTCCGTGATGAATTGCGCGGCGAGTCGGTCGATGAAGTCCGCACGCTGAAACAGCGCGGCCTCTCGGTTCACATCCTCAGTGGCGATCGCGAGGCCAAGGTGGCGCACATCGCCGCGCAGCTTGGTCTGAGCAGGGATGACTGGGAGGCAGGCCTGACGCCCGAACAAAAAGCATCGTGGGTCACGCAGCGGAACCGGGATGACACGCTCTACATCGGCGATGGTGCCAACGACAGCCTGGCCTTTGATGCCGCGCTCTGCGCCGGCAGTCCCGTCACGGGCCGCAGTTTTCTGGAGCAGAAAGCCGACTTCTTTTTCCTCGGTCACAGCCTGCGCTTTGTCAGCGGTCTCATGGATGTCGCCCGCCTGCACCGCCGCGCCACGCGGGGTGTCTTTGCCTTCTCGGTGACCTACAACATCGCCACCGTCATCGCCGGTCTCATGGGCCATCTCAGTCCCCTGGCCGCCGCCATTCTCATGCCGCTGAGCAGCGTGGTCACGCTCGGCATTGTGGCGCTGACCTTTGCGGTGAAAAAGCCGGACCGTGAAAAAGCAACGTTGGTTAGCCTGGAACCAGAGCTGGGAGAAGTTTGTTGAGGATTGAGAGCCGGAAGCCGGGCCGTTGAGCGGGAGCATCCAATCAGCTTTTGGCTGAACGATCCCAGAACGCTCAAGGGGCTGATGCTGAATCTCTCAACACTCAACCATTCACTCTCCACACCGCTTCCAGCGGTTGGCGATTCAATCCCAGACGATCAGGCTGCGCGCCACCTCGCCTCGCTCCAGGGCTGAGTAGGCTTCATTGATCTCGTCGAGCCGCCAGGTGCGGGTCAGGAGTTCATCGAGCTTGAGGGCTCCGGTCTGGTGCATGTTCATGAGGCGCGGGAGATCGATGCGGGGGCGCATGGAGCCGTAGAGGCTGCCTTTGAGGGTCTTTTCGCCATAGAGAAGCTGGTTGGCGTTGATGCGCGCACGGGCATCGCCACGGCAGATGCCGGCGACGACGCAGGTGCCGCCTTTGCGCAGCGAGTCAAAGGCCTGCTCGATCGGCTCCGGCAGGCCGATGGCTTCAAAGGTGAAATCGGCCCCGAGGCCGCCGGTGAGATCCTTGACGGCCTTCACGGGATCGCAGGTTGCGGAGTTGATGAAGTGAGTGGCCCCAAGCGCGCGGGCGTGGATCTCTTTTCCTGGCGTGGTGTCCACCGCGATGATTCGCGTGGCGCTCACCATGCGCGCACCCTGGATGATGTTGAGGCCGATGCCCCCGCAGCCGAAGACCGCCACGGTGGCTCCGGGTCGCACCTGTGCCGCGTGAGTGACGGCACCGATGCCGGTGATCACTCCGCAGCTGATCAGCGCAGCTTTCCACAGCGGGAAATCGTCCTCAATTTTCACCACGGCCGTTTCCGGCATCGTCGAAAGCGAGCTGAAGGTGGAGACGCCGGCGTAGTGGCGGATGCTGTCGCCGCGAGCATTGCGGAAGCGCGTTTGGCCATCGGGCATGAGGCCGGTGAAACGCATGGCGGTTCCCAGATCGCAAAGGGCGGGACGACCCTGCTGGCAGTAGTCGCAGCGGCCGCATGACGAGCGCCAGATCGGGATGACATGATCGCCCGGAGCCACACTGGTGACACCTGGGCCCACTTCCTCCACCACCCCCGAGCCTTCATGGCCGAGAATGATCGGCATGGGCATGGGCAGATCACCTTTCATCACGTGCAGATCACTGTGGCAGACGCCTGCGGCCTTCATCCGCACCATGACCTCCCCCGCCTGTGGCGGCAGCACCTCGACCTCTTCGATGACGAGCGGTTTGCCTGATTCGTAAAGGACAGCGGCGAGGGCGGTGGGCATGGGGGCGGGCGGATTTAGTTTTTGCGAACAGGTTGATCAAACTTCCACTGCGTTTTGAAGTCGGCGCTGAGCGGCTGTTTGAGCAGGCTGGCGCGGGCGAGTTCGATGGGGATCGGGCCGAGCTGGAGCAGACTGTCGTGGAAGGTTTTTTCGCTCATTCTGCCGCTGATGACGAGCTCCTTGTGCAGGGCGATGAGTTGCAGTCCGCCGAGCATGTAGCCGCATTGATAGAGTGGCGAGTAATCGCCTTTGATGAAGCGGCGGACCTCGCTGGTGGCGCCGAATTTTTCATGACCGACGCGATCCACGAGGAAATTGACCATCTCATCAGGCTTCATCTGACCGAGATGAAATTTGAGCGTGACGATGATGCGCGCGCAGCGGTGCATGCGCCAGAAGAGGGCGCCGATGCGGTCTTCGGGCGTGGTTTGATAGTTGAGATCCCACAGGCGCATCTCCCAGTAGAGAGCCCAACCCTCGACAAAAAAGGGTGTGCTGAACTGCTGGCGGTAGGGGCGGTGACGCTCCGCCATGAAGCGCTGCAAATGATGGCCCGGGATCAATTCATGAGGGATGACGTTGCGCATGAAGGGCCGGTTGTTGCCGCGCATGGACATCATTTTGTCCTCGTGCTTCATGGTCTCATTGGCGTAGGCGATGAGGATGTCGTGACCACCATAGGCGGCATAGGGGATCTGTTTTTGCTCCTGCGGTCCCAGCATGCGCGTGCCCCACCATTCCTGGCAATCAGCAGGGACGGTGACGAGGTCGCGCTTGGTGATGAAGTCGGTGGCGCGTTTGCCTTCGGTCCGGACAAAGGATTCTTGCTCGCCGGGCCGGACGTATTGCAGCTTCACACGCAGCAGGGCCTTTCCCCAGTCGTCGCCAAGCTTCATGTCCTGCGCGGCTTTTTTCATCTCGGTCTCACACCAGGCGAACTCGCGCTCGGCGATCTGGATGAGTTCATCGGGCGTGTAAGGAATGAATTCATGGGCGAGCTGATCCTGGAGATTGCTGGCACCCTGGGCTTTGCCGAGCAGCGGGGCATCGTCCTTGTTCTTCACGCCGGCGATCTCTTCGCGCAGGTATTTGGCATAATCTTCGAGCGCCTTGGTGGACTCGTCATAGGGCTGCTTCATCCACCAGGAGAAATCGGGGAGAAAGCCGCTGTAGTTGCCGAACCAGGTTTTCAGGGACTCGCGCAGGGCATCTGCAGAATCTGCCGAGCGCATGGCCTGCAATGGCGTGGGCAGGACGGTGGAATCAGGTTTGGCGTCGGGCTTTGAATCGGCAAGTTTGGCGTCGGGCTTTTTGCCCTTGGCGGCTTTGAGTTTGTTTTGCAGATCCGTGATGGTCTTTGCCAGTGGAGCGAGTGCGCCGGCGGCTTTTTCAACATTCAGCGGATCGCCATGAACACGCTGTCCGGTGAGGCCGTCCACCACGGACCGGAAGGGCAGCCAGGGTGTCAGTTCCTGCGCATCATCACGTCGATCACCGAGGCGCATGAGCGAGGCGTCGAGATCGTTGCGGAGGAGGACGTAATCGACCTGGTCGGCGGGCGGCAGTTTGGTGAAGTCGAGCTTGCCGAGTTTTGCGCGCCAGCTTTGAAGCATTTGTTGTTCGCGGTCCGTGGCGCTGGTGGAATCACCAGTGATGGACCAGTGGCGGTGAAGCAGGCTGGCATCGGCTGCGTATTGCTCGATCAGCTCCCGAGGGGTCTGGGCGGATAAGGTCGCGGTAACAATCAGGAAAAGAAAAAGGCGTGGCACGGGTTGATTGGAACCGGAAACGGTTTGAAACGCAAGCCGTGCCTGCCGGATCGGTCACAAAAGTGCGGAAGCATTGGTCCTCTGCACTGCGCTCAGTTGCTGCGGTGTGAGCACCGACTCCTGAAGTTTGAGCGAGCTTGATTCCCAGTAAAAGAACGGCGCGTGCGAGCCGAAGCACAGCTTCTCTGCGGGCCATGCCTTCAGCAGGTTCTCCACACCGCCGACGCCCTCGATCATGGCCATGTCGAGCCAGAGATTGGTGCTCCCGTGCAGGGCGGTGGTGATCATGGCGGCATTGGCATTGAGCACCATGACGCGTGCGTCCGGCACGCGCTTGAGCACTGCGGGCAGCGGTTTCAGATCGACCGGGGTAACTTGGGTGAGCGGGTGCTGGGTGCGCTGGTCTTCAAGCTGCGCCACGATTTGAACGAGCACCTTCCCGGCAGCCGCCAGCTCCAGCAGCTCCGTGAAACGCGGATCAGCGAGCGTGTAGCCATGATGGTTCGGGTGCAGTCGCAGGATCTTCATGCCGTGCCCCTCGACACAGCGCTTGAAGTCGTCCTTCCAGGCTGGCAGCAGGGGATGGATGGAACCGGCCGGCAGCATTCGCGCATCGCGTTTGCAGGCGGCGGCCAGTCGCTGATTCACCGCAGCCAGGTCACGATGCAGCAGCGCCTCGAACGAGCCTGCCCAGGCCTGATCGATGCCGTGTCGGGTCAGAAAGGCGCTGTCGATTTTTGGCAGATCACGATTCGGATGCGGGCCGAGGTGGATGTTGCAGTCGATGATGCCAGCCTGCTTTTCAGCGGCCGGAGAGGAAGCCAGGGGGATGGCGGCGAGTGCCGCCGTGTGTCCGAGAAAATGGCGCCGGTTCATGCCTTGATTCCTTTCGCTTTGAGGATGGGCAGCATCAGGCCGCGCAGGTTGTCACAAAAGATTTTCTGTTTGTCCGCTTCACTGATCTGCGCGCCGTGAACCTTGGCGAGCTGACTGGCGAAACTGCGTCCGCCGGCATCGCTGCCGTAGATGACCCGGTCCACGCCGAGTTCACGCACCGCCATTTCGGTGATGCCATACGAGGGATCACTGCCCGCGAGATCGGCGAAGAGATTTTTCTGGTCACGAATCGCCCGCAGCCCCAGCTCCCATGTCCCGCCGGTGTGTCCGCAGATGATGGGCACATCTGGAAAACGCTGCGCCAGCGCCACGAGATCATCCGGGGTGGATTCACCGGCGTAGTTGCCATTGGTCTTGAACCAGGTGTGCTGAAAAATAACGGCTTTCAGTTCCGCCGCGCGGCGAATGATCGGATCGATTTCCGGCACGTTGCATTTCTCCGCCACCCAAAGTTTCACGCCGACCATTGGGCCATGGGTCACGCAGCGCTCCAGCTCCGAGAGGCTGCGCTCCACATGCTTGGCGCTCAGATAGACAAAGCCAAAGACCCGGTCCGGGAACTTGTCCATGGCGCGCAGCACATCGTCGTTCTGTTTCACCAGATCATCCGGTGTCGGGTCCTGCGCCCATTTGATGCCCATGTAAACGCACAGTCGCTCGATGCCCACCCGGTCGGCATAACGAAGCAGGTTTCCAAGCCGCTCCTCCGGTGTGAGTCCGGCGACGCCGCTCAGGTGACAGTGTAGATCCCAAATTCGCATGATCGTGACTTAACGGAGCACGCTTCAGATTTCCGTCACTCTTTCCGGAACCGTCTCAAGCCTTCAGCAAACCCGCACGCATGGCTTCAAGCGGTGCAGGCCGGTCAAACCAATGCTCAAAAGAGATCGCTCCCTGATGCAGCAGCAGGCACATGCCATCCGCGTGTTTTGCTCCTGCAACTGTCGCCTGCTGGATCAGCTCCGTGGGTCCGCTGGCGCGATAGACCATGTCGTAAACCAAGTGTCTGGACTCAAGTGCACCACCGGGAAGCAGGGCCGCATCTCCTGATTTCATGCCGACCGAAGTCGCATTCACGATCAGATCCACCTCAGGCAAGTGCTGCATCAGGCCGGCATGCTCCAGCGAGCAGGTCTGCAGTCGGGTCTGTGCAGAGGCGACCTTGCGAAGCTCCTCCACCAAGGGTTCCAATTTCGCTTCCGTTCGATTTGCCAGCACGAGATCCCGGCAGCCTGCAATCACACTCTGCACCGCCACCGCGCGCCCCGCACCGCCGCCAGCGCCGATGACCAGCACGCGCAAATCCCGGATCTCCGCACCAAACGCTTCTTTCACGCTGCGCAGGAAACCTGGACCGTCGGTGTTGTAGCCAAACATCTTTCCATCCCGAATCGCCAATGTGTTCACCGCACCGAGCTGGCGCGCCAGAGGATCAACGACATCCACCGCATCCAGCGCCTCGAACTTGTGCGGGATGGTGATGTTCACGCCGAGAAAACCCTGCTTCACAAACAGACTGAAGGCTTCCTTCACCCTGCCGATGGGCACCTGAATCCGCACATACTGAGCGTCGATGCCGCAGGCCTGCAGCGCCGGGTTATGCATCTGAGGCGATTTGGAATGCCCGATGGGATCACCGATCACCGCCAGCCGCGCAGGCGGGGTCAGGGCGGGGAAGTCATGAAGTTGCTCGAAAGTGAAGAAATCAGCCACGGTCCAGACTTGGCGCTGTGGAGCGAATGGTCAAGCCGCTGCACATCGCGGTTGACGGAGCACCCTGCAATGAGCACTGGACATTTTATCCCCGCTCATGGCCCGCGACTACACGCTGCACACTCCCAGTTCCTCCGCTCACCGCATTGATTACAAAGCGGAGCTCAATGAGCAGCAGTATGCCGCTGTCACTGCGCCGCCGGGGCAGACGCTGGTCATTGCGGGAGCGGGGTCGGGCAAGACGCGAACGCTGACCTATCGCGTGGCCTGGCTGCTGGACAATGGCGTGCTGCCCGAGCAGATCCTGCTGCTGACGTTCACCAACAAGGCGGCGCGTGAGATGCTGGATCGTGTGACGATGCTGGTGCCGGTGGATGTGCAGCGCCTCTGGAGCGGCACGTTTCACAGCATCGGTAACAAACTTCTGCGCTGGAACTCGGAGCGTCTGGGCTATCGCAAAGGTTTCTCGATCATGGATCGTGAAGATCAGAAGGACCTGCTGGAGACCGTGGTGAACAGCAGCGGCATCGACACCTCGGGCTTTCGTTTTCCAAAGGCCGAGGTGCTGGGTGACATCTATTCGATGGCTGACAACACCTGCACGCCGCTGACGGAGATCATCGCCACACGCTACCCCTACTTCGACAAGATCATCGATCACATCATCAGCCTGCGGAAGCAGTATCAGGCGAAGAAGGTGGAGACGAACTGCATGGACTTTGATGACCTTCTCACGCAGTCAGTGCGCCTGTTGAAGGAGAACGAAGACTTGCTGGAACGTTATCGCCGGCAGTTTGAGTTTGTGCTGGTTGACGAGTATCAGGACACCAACAGTCTCCAGTCCCAGTTTGTCGAGATGCTCACCGGCGTGGACGGCAATCTCATGGTTGTGGGTGATGATGCGCAGTCGATTTACTCATGGCGCGGTGCGGATGTGACGAACATCCTGAACTTCGCCGACCACTGGCCGAAGGCGCGATCGCACAAGATCGAGGTGAACTACCGGAGTGTTCCTGAAGTGCTTGCCCTCGCGAATGCGAGCATCGCCAACAACCGCGCGCAGATCCGCAAAAACCTCCAGCCTGCGCGGGAAGGGAAGGGAACGCTGCCCGCCCTGGTGCCTCTGGACAGCGGTGGCGCCCAGGCATCATTCATCGCCCAGCGCATCATGGAGCAGCAGGATGAAGGGGTGCCCTTGAGCGAGATTGCGGTGATCTACCGCGCCCATTTTCACAGCATGGAGATTCAGATGGAGCTGACGAATCGCGGCATCCCGTTCAAGATCACCAGCGGCCTGCGTTTCTTTGAGCAGGCTCACGTGAAGGACGTGGCCTGCTTCATCAAGTTTGCGGTGAACCGGCGGGATGAAGTCAGCTTCATGCGCATGGTGAAGCTCATTCCGGGCATCGGCGACACCAGCGCTAACAAACTATGGAATGCCTGGTCGAAGACCGAGGCGGCGGGCGCCGAGGTCATGACCGGAAAGTTCAGCGACCTTCTTCTGCCCATGACCGTGCCGAAGAAAGCGCGCGAGAGCTGGGAGCAGTTCGCCTACACGCTGGATGAGCTCATTGTTGATGGCAAAACAGCCACGCCGCCGGAGATGATCCGTAGCGTTTATGATGGAGTCTATGAGGACTACATGCGCGCGAAGTTCAAGAACGCCGAACAGCGCCAGCAGGACCTTGAGCAGCTCAGCAATTACAGCAGCCGCTTCACCGATCCGCTGGAGTTTCTGAGCAATCTCAGCCTGCTCAGCGGGGTGGACACGGACAATAAACCCGACCAGCAGGAGGAGCGTGATACCGTCACACTCACGACCGCCCATCAGGCCAAGGGACTGGAGTGGCACACTGTCTTTGCCGTCTGGATGGCCGATGGCATGTTTCCCCACGCGCGGGCCGTGGAGGAAAGCGATCTCGGTCTGGAAGAAGAGCGCCGGCTTTTCTACGTCACCGTCACCCGTGCCAAGGATGAGCTGTATCTCACCTACCCCGTCCTCAATCACCAGGCCCGCGATGGCGACATCCTCATGAAACCCAGCCGCTTCATCACCGAGCTTAACCCTGAATTGATGGAAAAGTGGAATGTGCGCTCCGGGTGGTGACGGGCAGCGCCATCGAACCGAAAACGGGAAACCCCTGAGAATTGACTGAAGGGTTGTAAAAGTTTATTTCGTGTTATCGTGGCCGCCGCGGGCGCTTTACCCGCTTTGAAATCCCCCGGCCAAAACCCTGAATCCACACCCAGTTCTTATTCATGAGCTCCATCCGTGTCCTCCTCACCACCACGTCATTCCAGGACACGCCAGGTCGGCATCACGACCTCGTCGCCGCTGCCGGTTTCGAAGTCGTCAGTGAACGCGGACCGCTGACCGAAGCACGCATGCTTGAACTCGCCGGCCAGTTTGACGCCTTCATCTGCGGTGATGACGCCATCACGCGCGCCGTGATCGAAAAATCCCTCCCGCGGCTCAGGGTCATCAGCAAATACGGCATCGGGCTCGACAAGATCGATGTCAAAAGCGCGACGGAGTTCAAGATTCCCGTGCTCTTCACTCCGGGTGTCAATCACACCACCGTGGCCGAGCATACATTCCTGCTGCTGCTCGCCCTCGAGAAAAACTTTTTCTATCACTGTGACTCCACCCGCTCCGGCGGATGGAAGCGCAAGACGGGCCACGAGGTGATGGGCAAGACCATCGGCATCGTCGGCGTCGGCCGCATCGGCAAGGAGGTCGCCATCCGCGCCCGTGCTTTCGGCATGGAGGTGGTCGGTTACGATCTCTACTGGGATGAAAAATTTGCCGCCGAGCACAACGTGAAACGGGCCGCGACACTCGACGAAATTTTCGCCTGCTCCGACTATCTCTCCCTGCACACAAACCTCACGCCGGAGACGCGCGACATGATCTGCACGGCTTCGATGGCCAAAATGAAAAAAGGCGTCATCATCCTCAACTGCGCCCGGGGCGAGATCGTCCACACCGACGACATGGTTGCCGCCCTGCAATCCGGGCAAGTGGCCGGTTATGGCACCGATGTTCTGGAAGTGGAACCGCCGCCAGCGGATCATCCCCTGCTCAAGCTGCCGAATTGCATCGTGACACCGCACATTGGTTCCCGCACCTTTGAGAGCGTGCAGCGCCAGGCCACCTGTGCCGTCGAAAACCTCACGCTCTTTCTCGCCGGTCAAAAACCACACGCTCAAGCCAACACCTTCTGAACTGAGCCCCGCAGCCACTGATTTTCCATTCCTGATTTACTGCTTTCCATCACTCAACATCATCCATTCCCACTCATGAGCCTCTCCATCAAACCAGCCAAATCCTGTGCCTTCGACCAAATCTCGCTCGGTGAAGTCATGCTTCGTCTCGATCCCGGCGAGGGCCGGATCCGCACCGCGCGTAATTTCCAGGTCTGGGAAGGTGGCGGTGAATACAACACCTCCCGCGGCCTGAGAAAATGCTTTGGTTACAAGACCGCCGTCGTCACCGCTTTTGTGGACAATGAGGTCGGCCATCTCGTCGAGGATTTCATCATGCAGGGCGGCGTGGCCACCGACTTTATCAAATGGCGCGAGGACGACGGCATCGGCCGCAGTGTGCGCAACGGCCTGAACTTCACCGAACGCGGCTTCGGCATCCGCGGTGCCGTCGGCAATCCTGACCGTGGCAACACCGCCGCATCGCAACTCAAGCCCGGCGACATCGACTGGGAACACATTTTCGGCACACTCGGCGTTCGCTGGTTCCACACCGGCGGCATCTACGCCGCGCTCTCCGAGACGAGCGCCGCCCTCACCGTTGAAGCGGTCAAGGCCGCCAACAAGCATGGCACCATCGTTTCCTACGATCTCAACTACCGCCCTTCGCTCTGGAAAACCATCGGAGGCCTGAAGAAGGCTCAGGAGGTCAATCGCGAGATCGCGAAGTATGTCGACGTGATGATTGGCAACGAGGAGGACTTCACCGCCTCGCTCGGTTTCGCCGTCAAAGGCGCCGAGACTCTCGGGCACATCGAGACCGATGCCTTCAAGGCGATGATCGAGACTGC
>CAJCCF010000178.1 GCA_903960845.1 uncultured Verrucomicrobiota bacterium
ACACTCGTCCTACGAGGGCAGCACGGCTTTCCGCTGAAGTGATCAAGTGTCCGTACTTTCGAGTCGCGCTCAAGTGGGTGTCGGTGTCTGACCCTGCCCATCCAACGGACTCGTGATCAACCCGCGCATCAATCGCATGCTCCACGTCATCCATCTTGCTAAAACCTCCATCCCCGTGACATGTAGAGTCATATCTCTGCATCTCTGTGCAGAATAAGAAACGGTTAGGCCGACTCAACACACCACTGACGCCGAATGGAAGCGATCGCCGAGCTCTTCGTTGCAGTTGCTGCTTTTGTCATTGAGATCACTTTTCATTCCCTCGTCTTTCTCTACCTCCTTTGTAGATCAGCAGTCAGTCCGAAGTATCGCGAGCAGATGCGATCCGAGTGGGGAAGGTCGTTCGGACATCGCTTTGCGATTGTGACTGGGATCTTACTCTACACGGCCATGTTTGTTGTTGCTGCGGCGATTTGGGTTCCAACGGTTTTCGCCCGGAGTGATCGCAGCATTTCACCTTTAGGAATAGAGCCGCCCGCCAACTCCAGGTCAGACGGTCCACCCTCGAAAGAGAACAAAGCTGTTCGAGCCATTGGTGACTATGTGAAGAAGAAGATACAGGAGAGGTCCGAGCGCGCTAATCCGTCCCCAGAACCAAGGTCGACGCGATGAGTACACAACGAACAACGAGGGCTAACACTGAAGGGTGCATTGCTGCGAGCAACGAGCCAGCAAATGCCCCTCTGGTAGGACCTCTGATGTGTTTGGTGTTGCGCGGTGGATGACCGCTTCGGTTTTGCGCGGTGGCAGGGCGCTCGTCCCCACCACGCTGGAGCGCGGGGAAGTGGCGCGAAATGACGCTTGGGTTCAAGATCGTGGTGGCTTGGTGTCGGCGGGTCGCTGAGAGACGAGCGGGCTAAGGCCACACTCGTCCTACGAGGGCAGCGCAGCTTTCCGCTGGAGTGATCAAGTGTCCGTCCCTTGGCACCGCGCACATCAGTCCATGGAGCGCGAGTATGGCGCAGCCTACTCGCCACTTTCTGCACCCAGGGCTCCGCCACCCCAGCGCCCACCCAAGCCAGCCATCTCCTCAGGCTCACTCCCAGCTCTGGGATATTCACCCATAAGATTTGCACTCCCAGGTGCGCGCAAACCCACATTTTGCTCGCCTATCACCGCCAGGTGCGTGTAAACCAACACCCATGACCGCCAAAGCCCGTGATATCCCAACAAAACCATCGGATATAAGGCTGCTGACAAACTTCACGATCTGTGAATGATCTTCACTGTTCGGCCAAAGAAATCATGCGCATTGTCCTTTTCATCGCAGCCACGTTGTTGAGCCCACTCGCGTTTGCTGATTCCGGTGGGCCATATGAGGGCGTCCCAGATATTCGGAAGGGTGAGCAGCCGCCGATTTTTTCGATTCCTGCCAGCAAAGAACCTCTTCGATACTTTCTACAGCACATGCCGAAGTTGAACTTGAATCGGGCACTCAACGAACCCGATTCTTACACTTGGACGGAGATCAGTGGCTGTCACGCATCCTTTCGTGTGCTCGGCCATATCCGGGGACGAGAAGTTTACGAAGTGCGCTACGTGAGTGACAGCCGCCTTGATCAAGGTTTGGATTACGCCGACGCGATTCTCATTCTTGACCGGGGATTCGACACCAGTCCAGAGAAGGCTCTACTTGAGCCGATCTACTTTTCAACGGGTGGAACATCCTATAATCGCCGAGCGGAATACGTGCCGGATGCTGACAAGTATGGCGCAGTGAAGGTCACCGACTGGTGGAGTGGCACTGGGCCGGGACGATGGCGCGATGTATTCATTCGCGGCACGGAGGATTTCCGATTCGAGCGCTTCACACCCAAAAAAACCAAGGCAGAACAAGACGGTGGAGGACAACCGACTACCCGCCGCGAGTCGAAATGACCCTCGTGATTACAACCTTTAACCGCTGTTGCGGAGTGGCGCTCCCGGTAGCCGGTGCCACACCTCGACGTTAGGAGATTCCTCGCGCTTCCCATGAACAACGTTGACCAGTTCCTCCAAGCATTCGGTGACACCCAATCACCAGATGGCCAAGAACTACTGCACCTCATTCGCCTTGGCACATTTGCACGCGTATCCAAACGCACTGGCTCGTGGCCCTGCCACCAAATCGCCGCAATCTACCGCCGACAGGTCCAGGATCTCTCTGCACACGAGCGTTCAGATCCAGTGGTTCTCCGGCAGCTTTCTGAGCTGGTTGCAGAGCTTTCGCGCACTCCAGATGCGGATTGCGAGTTGTGGGAGTTCTCAAGTCTCAGTCTAGATTACGCTGTATTTGTCGCGTCGTCTCCGCATCGGATCGCTGGATGCATCAGAAGCCAAGGCACACCACAGCATGAACTCGATGCGACCGGAATCGCCTAACATTAAAAAGTGCATTGCTGCGAGGAACGAGCCAGCCAATGTCCCTCTGGTTGAACACGGCCTTGCCGCGCTGAGTGGCATCACTCAAGCGCAGCCATCCCGCAGAGCCTGATGTCGCAGGATCAGCCCGGCTTGAATACACTTAGCCTCTTAGGCGCTTTGTGTTGCGCGGTTGATGACCGCTTCGGTTTTGCGCGGTGGCAGGGCGCGGTGAGTTCTGAAAAGAACGTGGAGCGCGGGGAAGTGGCGCGAAATGGCGCTTGAGGTCAAGATCGTGGTGGCTTGGTGTCGGCAAGCCGCAGAGAGACGAGCGGGCTGAGGCCACACTCGTCCTACGAGGGCAGCGCGGTTGACTCCTGCCAACGAGAGGCTCAACAACCGCGCGGTCATGCTCAAGCTGACGATTGCAGCGGCGACAGTGGGACCCCAACGCCCTGACAACAGAGGCCAGGCAGTCCCTGCCTGAGACACTTCCACCACCGGGATTTCAGGGAAAGTAATCGTGCAGGTTGCTTGCTTTCCCGGCCATCACGGTCACTATCTTCACCCCTTTTACCCCTCCCCATTATGAGCAAAGCCAGCGTCGAAGACATCAAACTCGCCTCCCATGGTCTCCGCGGCCAGATCGCCGAACAATTCGCCGATCCCACACTCACGCATGTGCCGGATGACTCCAACGTGCTGCTCAAGTTCCACGGCTCCTACCAGCAGGACGACCGTGACCAGCGTGCCGAGCGCAACAAGGCCAAGCTGGACAAGGCCTGGAGCTTCATGATCCGGAGCAAGATGCCCGGCGGCCGCATCAGCTCGGAGCAGTGGCTGATCCACGATGATCTCTGCACCAAGGCCATGGGCAACATGCGCCTGACCAACCGCCAGGGCATCCAGCTTCACGGCGTGCTCAAAGGCGGACTCAAAGAGGTCATTCACAATGTCTGCCACAGCGGCCTGAGCACCATGGGCGCCTGCGGCGATGTCGTGCGCAACACCATGGGCCCTGCCGCACCGATCAAGGATGCCGTGCATGCCGACACCCAGAAGCTCACGGAAGAAATCAGCCAGCGCTTCCTCTGGCGCTCCTCCGCCTACGCCGACATCTGGCTGGACGGAGAAAAGATCGATCCTGAATGGATCAAGGACCCCGAGGTCAACCCGGAAGTCCGCGCCGTCACCGCCGCCCCTGAAGGTGACGATCCGATCTACGGCAAGGTTTACCTGCCACGTAAATTCAAAATCGCCGTCGCCATCCAGCCCTGCAACGACGTCGATCTCTACTCCCAGGACTGCGGTTTCGTGCCGCACGTCGTGAATGGCGAGGTCGAAGGCTACACCATCACGGTGGGCGGTGGTTTCGGCATGAGCCACGGCCAGCTCAGCACGCGGCCCTTCCTGGGCCAGCCGCTCTTCTATGTGAAGCGCGCCCATGTCGTGGATGCCACCGAGGCCATCGTCACCACCCAGCGCGACCACGGCAACCGCACCGAGCGCAAGAACGCCCGCATGAAATACACCGTGCAGACCATGGGCATCGACGGCTTCCGCGCCGAAGTTTGCCGCCGCCTGCCCGGCATTGAGACCTTCCCGGCCAAAGAGATCCACTTCGACAGCGTCGAGGACAACCTCGGCTGGCATGAGCAGGGCGATGGCAAACTGTTCTGCGGTGTTTACGTCAGCATGGGCCGCGTCGCCGATGTGGAAGGCAAGCCGCAGTACCGGTCCTGCTTCCGTGAAATCGCCGAGACGGTGAAATGCCCAATCATCGTCACGCCGAACACGAATCTCATTCTTGCCGACATCGATCCTGCCGACAAGGCCAGGGTGGATGCCATCCTCGCCAAGCACGGCGTCGTGCACAGCGATGACATGACCCGTGCCCGCAAAGTTGCCCACGCCTGCGTCGCCCTGCCGACCTGTGGCCTGAGCCTCAGCGAGTCCGAGCGCGCCCTTCCCGGCATCATGGACAAGATCGACCCCATCCTGCGTGAGCTCGGCATGGAAAACGAGCCGATCCTCTTCCGCATGACCGGCTGCCCCAACGGCTGTGGACGCCCGTACAACGCCGACTTCGGCTTCGTCGGTCGTGCGCCGAACAAGTTCGCCATGTTCATCGGTGGCAGCGTGCGCGGTGACCGCCTCGCCGGGCTCGAATACAAAAGCGTCCTCGGTGAAGACATCCCCGGCAAGGTCCGTGAGTTCCTTGAGGCCTTCAAAGCCGAGCGCAACGACGGTGAGATCTTTGCCGATTGGTTTGCCCGCACCCGCACCACCGGTGAGGCACCCCAGCCCGAGCAGTTCCACATCGAACTCGCCGAACGCGCCGCCAAGCTCGCCGGTGAAAAAGTCAGCGCAGCCGAGTAAGTCCCCGGCCTGCCACTGGCATCAGAAACGCAAAAGACGGTTGCTTTGCCACCGTCTGAGCGTGGTCGGGCAGGTGCTTCACAGCGTTTACTCACGGCTGTTTCGCTGTCGACTTATGCCGCCCCGCCTTTCCCGGATCATTGCTTTTCTCTGCCTCATGGCGGGCTCATGTCCGGCGTCCGAGCCGCTGTCGCTGAACTTCAACCTGTACATGGAGGGCAAGTACGTCTATGAGCGCAACTGCATCGTCTGCCACGGTCAGCGCGGCGATGGCGCAGGTGAAATGAGCCTGCAACTGCTGCCCAAACCGCGCTCATTTCGCGAGGGCATGTTCAAATTCCGCACCACGCCCGCAGGCATGCTGCCGACGGAGGCGGATCTCGCACGCACGATCCGCGGCGGACTCTCCGGCACCGGCATGGGCATGTTCACCCACCTGCCGGACGATGAAGTGCGGGCGGTGATCGAATACCTCAAATCCTTCTCGCGCCGCTGGCGCAAAGCGGAGAATTACGCAGAGCCGATGCAGCTCCCGGAACCGCCGGCCTGGCTCAAAGAGACGAAGCACATCACCGCCGGCAGCAGCCTCTTTCAGACCCACTGCGCCGCCTGTCACGGCCCCAAGGCCGATGGCAAAGGCCCGGCGGCCGTCGCGCTCAAGGACATCTGGAATCTGCCCGCCCATCCCTCAGATCTCCGTCAGCCGCACCTCCGCTGCGGGGACAATCCCGCCGACCTCTACCGGGTGCTCGCCACCGGATTGAACGGCACCCCCATGGTCAGCTTCGAGACCACCCTCACGCCCGAGCAGCGCTGGGACATCATCGCCTACCTCATGACCTTGAAGCTGCCCGATACGCCTCATCTCGGCGCCGCGCCCGCCAGCAGCCTACTACTCCAAAAGAAGCCTTGAATGGTATAAAAGCGGCTTCGGCAGTGCGTACCCTCATCCCCCTAATGTTTCTGAAATCTCGCCATCTCGTTTTGGCCGGCTTTGTTGTCGGCCCGTTGTCCCCTGCTGCGGTTCCCGTCTGGAAGGAAGCAGAAGTTGTTTTGCAGGCGAAGTGCTACGAGTGCCACAACGAGAAGAAAACCAAGGGCGATGTGAATTTGAAGCAGTTCGCCGCCGATCCGCAGGTCGCGAAGCAGTTTGAAGTGTGGCTCAAGGTCAAAGACACCATCGAAAATGGCGACATGCCGCCGCCGAAGGCGCATCAGATGAGCGATCCGGAGCACGCCGCGCTGCTCGGCTGGGTGAATGGCGAGCTGGATCACCTCGCGCAGGCGCAGTCCGGCGATCCCGGCCCGGTCACGATGCGCAGGCTCACCAACGCCGAGTACGACTACACCCTCCGCGATCTCACCGGCCACGATTATGGCCTGGCCAGGGAATTCCAAACCGACGGCGGTGGCGGCGAGGGTTTCAGCAACACTGGCGACGTGCTGTTCATGAGCCCGGCGGCCATCGACACGTACTTTACCGCGGCACGCACGGTCGCCGACAACGCCACCATCATGCCCGGCACGGGCATCGTGTTTCATCCGCAGCGCGTTGGCCTGCGCGGTTTTGAACAGGTCAAAGCTCAGGCACAACAGGGCCTCTATGTGTGGTATCAGCAGAAAGCCGCGCCACACCTGCCGAAGGACGATGAACCTATGCGCGAGGGCGACTACATGCTCGCCTGCTGGAAGCACAAGAATCAAAACGTGCCACTCGACCAACTCGCCAAGGACATGAAACTCAGCATTCACTTCCTAAGCAACTGGTGGAACCTCGTGAACAGCGTGGAGCCGAAAAGCCGCTTCCTTGATCTCACCCGCGTGGCCTGGCGCGAGTTGCCTGCGGATGAAAAGACCGCGCACGAGCGCATCAAGGCCATCGAGGCCGATCTGTTGAGCTGGAACAATCCGAAGAAGGCCGGCAGCGGTGTCCAGCGCCAGCAGCAGGACAGCGACGGCATCCGCCCCTATGTGATGCAGGGTCCGGTGAATGGCAAAACGCATGTCCACCTCTGCTTTGGCGACACAGGCGATGGCAACAAAGGCGACATCGCCCTCGTAACGCAAATCGACTTCCACATCGGCAAACAGAAGCTCAATTACCTGAACTGGCTCGACAAAGCACTCGCCGAAAAACGCCAGCAAGCCGCCGCGAACCCGCCACCGCCGAATCTCGATGCCATCAAGGCCCGCCTCGCCGAGTTGGAGAAGGTGCGTGCGCTTTACGGCAAGCACCCGCTGCCCGGTCGCAGCATCGAGCCAAACGTGCTCGCCTTTGCCGCGCCGCAGGTCTTCACGCTGCCGTTACCCGAAGGTGCAAACTGGCTCCTGGCTCATGCACGCCTCGACTTGCAAAGCCCCGACGCAGACGAGGCCACCATCCAGTGGACCATGACCACAGGAACACCACGCGACGTCACGAAGATCATGCCCGGCGTGCTCACCATCTGGAAACGCAGCACCAAGAAATCCGGCGAGACGATGAACGACTTCAACAAGATGAAGCAAGCCTTCCCCGACATGTTTGAGCGCCGCCTCGAGGAAGTGGCCGGCAATCTTTACCGCCGCAATCCAGGCATCACCGTTTACTACTTCAGCGACGAGCAGCTTGGCCAGATCCTCGGTGAAAAGGACCGCTATGTGCTTGCCGAAATGAAAAAAGACTGGGGCTACACCGCCGTGCCCAATCTCAATCCGCAGCAGCAGAAGGAATACGACGGCGCGCTGCTCTGGCATCTCAGGCAGTTCGCCAAACGCGCCTGGCGGCGCCCGATCAGCGAGGAAGAGTTGAAGAAAATCGATGCGCTGTATTTCGATGGCCGCAAAAAGGACCTCGACCGTGAATCGGCCGCCCGTGAAGTCCTTGTGCGTCTGCTCGTTTCACCGCACTTCCTGTTCAAAGCAGAAACGCTGCCACTGGCCTCAAACGGCACCGGCGACGTGAAGCTGAATGCCTTCGAAATTGCCTCCCGCCTCAGCTACTTCCTCTGGGCCTCGCAACCCGACTGGGAACTGCGCAAGGCCGCCGATGACGGCAGCCTTCTGAAACCCGAAGTGCTCGCCGCGCAGACGAAACGCATGCTGCGTGATCCGAAAGCCAAGGCACTCGCGAAAGAATTCGCCGGTCAGTGGCTGAAGTTCAACGGTTTCGATGAGAAGAGCTCCGTCGATGAAAAGAAATACCCCGAGTTCACCGCGGACATCCGCAACGACATGCAGCGCGAGACCATCGAGTTCTTCACGCATCTTGTGCGCGATGACCGCAGTGTCGCCGACATCATCGGCGGGGATTACTCCTTCCTGAACGAGCGCCTCGCCAAATTCTACGGAGTGCCAGGCATCACCGGCGGCGAGTTCCGAGAGGTCAAACTCGCGCAGCAGCATCGCGGTGGCCTGCTCGGCATGGGCGCCATCCTAACCAAAACTTCGCGCCCCAACCGCACCAGCCCGGTGGTGCGCGGCGACTACCTTTATCAGGTCGTCCTTGGCTTCTCCTCACCGCCGCCACCGCCCAATGTGCCGAAGCTTCCCGACAGTGCCGTGAAGCCGGCCTCATTGCGCGAGGCCCTCATGATTCACCGCACGGACAAGGCCTGCGCCGTCTGCCATGACCGGATCGATCCACTCGGATTTGCTTTGGAAAGCTTCGATCCCATCGGCCGCTTCCGCATTGCCGATGAGGCCGGCGGCAAGATCGACGACACCGGCGAACTCAAGGATGGCACCAAGTTCCAGGGCCTTGACGGTCTGCGCCAGTATCTCAAAAAGAACGAGGCCAACTTCACCACACAATTCAGCCGCAAACTTCTCGGCTACGCTCTCGGCCGTCAGACATTGCCGAGCGACAAGGCTCTCATCGCTCAGATGCAGGACTCGCTCAAAAAGAACAACGGCAAATTCTCCGCCGCCGTCCTCACCATCATCAACAGCCGCCAGTTCCTGAACCGCCGCAATGAACCAAGCGTGGCTGGGAATCCGTGATCATTCTGCATCCTCCACATGCACCGTCGGCAAACAGCCGCGAACGCATGGACGATGAATCGTGAGTGTGGGATCATCGCCAATCCATCCGGGCTTGCCTGCTTTGTCCACGAAAGCGACACCGATGGGCATGTCGGGCTGGGTGTCGGCCAACCTGGTAATTTCTTGCTCCGCGTAGATGGACATTTCGGTCCAGGCGATTTTCAGCGCGATCTGATCGATCTCGCGGGCTTGGATCTTGGTAATCTTGGCCGGATCGATGCGGGCAAAACGGCGCATCATTTCGAGCAGTAATCGCGGGCTGAAGCCCTCATCCTTGCCGCATGCGGCCCAAACGATGGCGGGCAGCGGAAAGGTTTTGTGCAATTCGACAATGTCGATGTAGTCGCGCGTGACTGAACGGGCACACAGTGCGAGAGCCTTGTTGGTGGCCATGTCGAAGAGATGCAGACGCCAGCCAAGCACTGGATCACGCTCAATGGGAAAGAATCGGAAGGCCGAATCGGCGGCCCAGTCGATCTCCACGTTCGCGCCCGCACGAGAGATACTCGCTTTGCGGAAAGTACAGGGCTTTCCCCAATCACCGACGAGTTTTGCGACGGTGAACCCATTCATTTCGAGCGTCGCGCAATCTCGTTCGCTGGCGGCGGCCACTTCTTCTTCGGCCTCGTGGAAGATGTCGAAGTCGTCGCTGTAACGCGCTGAGTCATCGGCAGCATTGAGCACCAATCCTCCGGCGAAATGGCTCTCCTCGCTGCGGTTCGCAGCAATGACTTGGAGCACGTCCTTCTGGAAGGCGGTTAAAGGCATTTGTGAATGGCTTGAGCTGTCCACCAAGCGCGATGTCCGCCACTTTCGCGCAAGGACTCAATAACAGCACGGACATCCGCGCGGGTTGTGATCGGCGCCTCGGCGTTCCACCACCAAAAGCACTCGTGGAAGTTTTTGACCGCCTCGTGCGCCATGCGGCTCACCTCCGCCGACACGGGTGTGTTGTCCTGCGGTGCTTCAACGCAGTAGACAGCAGGGTGTTCTCGGAGCGCGGCGGTGTCTTCCATGTGGTGAGTCTAGGCTAATGCCAAGAACAAGGCAACCCTCGGGCTGACAGGGACGTTTCATCCTCCAATATTGTCCTCCATCGTTCTTCTCTTATTGTGACTGCAAACTTGTTCCCTTTGGCATCGTCTTTTTCATACCCCCCGCATGAACACTTCCCGTCGCAAATTTCTCCGTGGCTCCGGCATCGCGCTTGGCCTGCCCTGGCTTGAATCCATCTGCTCATTCGGAGCTGAATCGCTGAAGAAAAACACCGCGCCGCGCCGCCTCGCGGTGTGCTTCACCGGCAACGGCGTGAACCCGCATCACTGGGGCGCGACGCAAGGCCCGGGCGGCATGGAGTTCATGAAATCATTGTCTCCGCTCGACCCATTGAAGAAGCACATCAGTGTCTTCAAAGGCCTGTGGAATCCAACGACGGTGGAAGGCGAGGGCGGACATTACCCGAAGATGAACGTGCTCTGCGGCCTCAAGGTGAAGAAGACCACCACCGATGTCGAGGTCGGCACCACAATGGATCAACTCATCGCCGCACAGACGGGCAAATTCACACCCGTTCCAAGCATCGTGCTGGGCACGGAGCGGCCCAGTTACAGCACCGACTCCGGCTTCACTTCGATCTACTCAGCCTACATCTCGTGGAGCACGCCGACGACGCCTGCACCGAAGGAAATCTTCCCGCAGCAGGCCTTCGACCAGCTCTTTGATGACGGCAGCAAACGTAAGCGCGACAAGAGCATTCTCGACCTCGTGCTCGAGGACGCGAACGGCCTCAAACCCAAGCTCAGTCAGCGCGACAAACAGAAGCTCGATGAATACCTCACCTCCGTGCGCGAGATCGAGAAGCGGGTCGAGCTGGCCGAAAAAATCAGCCAGGCCGAAACCAACGGTGCCGGCTGGCAGCCCACGGTGAAAGTGCCCACGCTCAAACGCCCCGGCCCGGGCATCCCCGCCAGCAGCGAGGAGCATCTCCGCCTCATGTTCGACATCATGGTGCTCGCCTTCCAAATGGACCGCACCCGCGTGGCCACATTCATGATGAATAACGATCTTTCCAACATGAGATTCCCCAGCCTCGACGGCATCAGCGGCGGCATCCATGAACTGTCGCATCACGCCAATGATGAGCACCGCCTCGACATGTATCAGCGCGTGAACCAGCACCAGGTGAAACTCTGGGGCGAGGCGCTCACCAAAATGCAGGCCACCAATGAAGGTGAGCGCACCCTGCTCGAAAACAGCATGATCATGCTCACCAGCAGTCTCTTCGACGGCAACGCGCACGATTCGAGACAGCTCCCCGTCGTCCTCGCCGGTGGCGGTGGTGGCAGCATTCAAGGCGGCCGCTTCCACGACCACAGCGCCGATCCGAATCGCAAACTCTGCCGCCTGCACATCGCCCTCATGGACCGCATGGGCCTGCATGTCGGCCACTTTGGCGATGCTGAAAACGCGCTGGCGATTTAGTCCGTGAGGTGATGCTGATTGGCACCGTAGATGTGTCATGCTCATCACGTCACAAACCGTCTCCGCTGACGCCCGAGCCACTGCAGTGGGCGTGCTGAATTTCTTTGGTGCCATCATGTCCGGCTTCGCGACGCTCTTCAAGACGGTGTTTCCATTCACCTTAATCGTCACCGCTACACTACTCGCAGTGCCGCCATTAAAAACGTCAGAGATGCTCGCCGGGTGGCTCACGGAGCACATGAATCGAACCACGAAGTGAGTCAAAGCATGGCGTCCAACTTTAACCAACACATCCAATCATGAATCACACACTCACTCTCCTACTGCTCGCTTCAATGCCGGCGCTTCACGCCGCAGACTCGCCGACCCCAGTCGAATTCACCGTGAAGCTGGAGACCGTGATGAAACATGATGACGACAAGTTTCACTGGTTTCATCCACGCGCCACAGCCTTCCCTGTAACTGGTCAGGCGGAGCCGTCGGCCGTGATGACGATTCAGAAGCATCTCATTATCTCGGACTACTACTCGGGTCTGCATGTGATGACGCGTTCTTCGCCGTCAGTGCCGTGGAAGGGGCCAACGTTGCCGCCGGAACTGGATTGGCGTCCGCAACTCGATGGCGTGACCATCAGCGTGGCGGATGTTACGCCAGGCTGGCACGCGCCGACGGGCAAGGTGATCGCCATTGGCTGTCAGGTTCGCTACAGCCCGAAGGGTGAGCAACTCAATGACGTGAAGCGCTCCAACCAGACGGTTTATGCCGTGTTTGATCCGAAGAGCGATCAATGGACTAAGTGGCAGATGCTTGAGCTGCCGCCTGATGAGCAATTCGAGTTCGCACGCAATGCCTGTGCGCAATGGTTGGTGCAGCCGGATGGCACGCTGCTGGTGCCGCTCTACATTGGGCGCAACGCCAAAGACCCCGCCAGCGTAACTGTCGCGGAGTGTCGCTTCGACGGCACGAAGCTCAGCTATGTGCGGCATGGCAATGTGCTGCAATTGAATGTGGTGCGCGGGCTTTGTGAACCGTCGTTGATTGCCTTTAAGGGCCGCTATTTCCTCACGCTGCGCAACGACATCAAAGGCTACGTCAGCGTGAGTAACGACGGATTGCAGTTTGCCGATCAGAAGCCGTGGCTCTTCGATGACGGCACGGAGTTGGGCAGCTACAACACGCAGCAGCACTGGCTCGCGCACAGCGACGGGCTGTTCCTCGTTTACACCCGACGCGGCGCGAACAACGACCACATCGTGCGCCACCGCGCGCCGCTGTTCATGGCGCAGGTAAATCCCGAGACGCTACAAGTGATGCGCAGCACGGAGAAGATCGTCGTGCCAGAGCGCGGCGCAGAGATGGGGAATTTTGGTGCCTGTGCGATCAGCGAGACGGAATCATGGGTCACCGTCTCCGAGGGCATGTTCATGAAGGATTCTAAGCAGCGCGGAGCCGAGGGAGCCACGTTTGTCGCACGCGTTCTTTGGGCGAAGCCGAACAAGCTCACGCCGTGAGAATCATCAGTTGAAATCCAAAATGAAAACCTTCATCGCATTCGCCCTTCTCCTCTCGTCATTCGTCAGTCCCCATTCGACCTTTGCCGCGCCACCAAATGCCTTGAGCGTGGTCAGCCGCGAGGTCACCACGAAGGTGCCCAGGATCAACCGTTCCAGTTACACCGAGCCGACGGGCGTGCGTCTGGTCGGACCGGGCCTTGCGTCGGACGACAACGGGAAGACGTGGCCGCCATTCACCGTCAAACCGGATTTCAACACCGGGCAGAAGAAAGGATTCCGTCGCGAGATGGGTCAGTCGGTGGTGGATCCACGCAACGGCCGGGCAGTGTTTATTGCCGATGCGCTCGACGCGCCACACGTAGATACCAGCATTCAAGAACCTGAAGGCGCACTCAGCGAATACTACCTGCGTTACCGCGTGACGGCGGATGGCGGTCGCACCTGGCTGCACGACGAACCGATCATTCATGCCGGCGGCAAGTTCACGGAGAAGCAATCCTTTGAAGGCATCAAGCGCGGCTTGAACGCGCTCATGTCCGGCGACTGCGGCACCTTCCCGATCATCACGTGCACCGGACGTATCCTGTTTCCGGTGATGGCGACGGTGATTGGCAAAGAGGGCAAGCTCTACGACCCGGTGGGCACCACTTCGTTCGCCGACGTCTTCATGCTCATCGGCCAATGGCAGGACGATGGCCGCATCGAGTGGAAATCAACCCCGCGCGTGCAGATCGCACCGGAGCGCTCCACGCGCGGAGTTTACGAGCCGACCATCGCGCAGTTCGGCGATGGAGGCATCCTCCTGGTCATGCGCGGCAGCAATTCCAAACGCCCCGAGCTGCCTGGCTACAAGTGGTTCTCCATTTCCAAAGACGATGGCGAAACGTGGTCTGCGCCGGAGCCGTGGCGTTACGACGACGGTGCGAATTTTTTCTCACCCAGCAGCATGTCCACGCTCATGCGGCACAGCAGCGGTCGTGTGTTTTGGGTCGGCAACATCTCGCCGACGAACAGCAGCGGCAATGATCCACGCTTCCCCGTCGTGATGGGCGAGGTCGATCCGAAGTCGCTGATGCTCAAACGCGACACCGTGATCGAGATCGACAACAAGCATCCGGAAGACGAAGCGCGCGGCCTCGCACTCACTGGCAAACCCAACGCCAAGCTCGACCTCAATCACTTCTGGGTCATCGAAGACCGCGAGACGAAGGAGTTCGTCATCACCTATCCGCGCGCCTTTGGCGGCTATGTGAAGTCTGATTGGGCGACGTTGCGCGTGGCGCTGAAATGAGTTTTTTAAATCCAAACGGCCACCATCAATCCAACGCCGAAAGGCATAAACTGAAATAACACGATGAAAAACGAACGCAGGCGCTTTCTTCAACAAACAGGCACGGTTGCCCTGGCGGCGCTGTCGCCATTGGCGGCGGCTGGCAAAGATGGTCAATCCCCGGCAGCGCCCGCGAGCGGGACCAGGATCGAAGGTGGAAAGAGCAACTGGCGCAATGCGCTGGTTTTGGATCACGAGCGGCAGGTCGTCTCGGGCAGCACGGCTGCACTCGCTGCGGCGATCCGCCGGGGCGCGGACCTGCGGATTTACACCGAGTTTCGCCACAACGAGCACATTGACACGAAGTCCACCAATCGGGAACTCATCAAGGAAGTCGCCGATTTCAGGATCACTTATTTGTTGGAGGACCGGTGGGTGGCCGGGGTCATCAATCTGCGGCAACCGATCGAGCTGCCGAGTGGCTTTGGCCCGCGCCCTTCGATGTCCTTTTTTCTCTACAATCAGAATGCGGATCAAGCCATCGCGCGTCCCTATCTGGATGGCGGACCAGCCACGGGGCAGATGGGACCAGCGCCCCTCGATGATCACAGCGACATGCCGAAGTATCATCAGTCCGATGCCTGGGATAAGGACACGAATGCGCCGAGCAGCAACTTCGCCTACGATTTCGAAATCTATAAATTCATGGTCTGCGATGACTGGCAGGAAGTCTATGCGTGTGCTGCTGACGGCAAGGTGTTGTCGGGTTCCATCGAGGCGCTGGCGAAAGAGTTCGCGCAGGGCCGCGAGGTGAAGGTGGGCATCGGCGGGTTGTGCGCTGACATGACTGCGGATGCCGCGCACGCCTTGCCGCATGAGGTGTTCGTCCAGTGTGGCTCCTGCTATTACTACACCGAGAGGAAGCAGTTCATGGCGGCATCGCAGCCCGTGGTGCGGGTGCGGCCCGCCATCCCGCTGCGCTACAAAAGCAAGGAGTGGGACTTCGGCTGGCTGATGCCGCGCTCGGATGGTCACGTTGCTCGTTGGCTGCTTGATCCCTACACACTGAAGTTTAATCGGAGCGAGAGCCGCCACGCCATCCGCTGGTTTGTGCGCTGAATCCTACCGTCCACGACGCCCGACTCGAATTTACTCATGAACCCACGCAACAACATGCGCCCCATCAATCTCATCATCTCATCACTCGCCGTCACCGCCACGCTGCTCGGCGCAACTCCGGGGAAAACCGCCCAGCTTCTCGCCACAGGCAAAGAGCCGGTCAGGATCGTCTGCATGGGCGACAGCATCACGGGGGTCTATTATCACACCGGTGGACTCCGGGCCTATCCAGAGATGGTCGGGATCGCGCTGAAAAAACTTTATCCCCGGACACAGGTCACGGTGCGCAACGCGGGCATCAGTGGAGACACCACCCATGGTGCGCTGGCCCGGCTGGATCGCGATGTGCTCGCACACAAACCACATCTGGTGACCGTGATGTTCGGCATGAACGACATGGTGCGCACGCCTCTGGCCGAGTTTCAGAAGAACCTGAAGGAGATCTGTGCGCGCTGCCGGCAGGCTGGTGCGGAGATCTTGCTTTGCACGCAAAACTCCGTGATTGCAAACGAAGCGCGACCGGGGAACAAGCTTGCCGAGTTCACACAAGTGATCCGCAATGTCGGCAAGGAAGAATCGCTCGGTGTGGCCGATTGTTATGCGCGCTATGAAACAGTGCGCGCCGGGAATGCCCTCGAATGGGCGCTGCTGCACAGTGATGAAATCCATCCCAACATGGACGGTCACAAAGTGTTCGCATCAGTCATCGTGCAGGCCATTTCCGGCAAAGAGGTTTCACTGAGCGATGTCGGGCCGCCCGAGCCTGCACTGCGGCACACCCTCGCGCTGCTCAAGGCGGGCAAGCCGGTGAAAGTGCTGGCCATGCCACCGTATGACCAGCTCGTCGCCCCTGCCCTGACAAGGTTTTATCCTGATGCAAAAATCACCGTGACCGCCTGGCCGACGGAAGGGCAGACGCTGGCGCAACTCGAAGCGGCAGCGAAGAAGGTGCGCTCGATGGCGATGGATCTCGTGCTCATCGCCGTGCCGGCATCTGCCACGGCTGATGATCCGGAGGAGTTCCACAAGCACTATTCCTGGATCATGAACTGGTCGCTGAGCTTTGGTCCGCAGCAATGGGACGTGGTGGTGCTGCCGCCTTCCACCGCCAGGCCTGAACTCACCACCGGAGAGAGCCGCCATGAAGATCTGGCCACCCGCCTGATCGGTGCTCAGGATTTGCACATGATCGCACGGGCAAAAGGCGACAAGACAGCTCTTCCCGAATTGCTCACCGCGTGGCTCACGAAGCACTTGCAGCAGGCGGTGAAGTGAGCCGGAGATCAGCTCCGCGCAGTGCCATGACTACGCGGCCTCCACGGCATTCGCGGAGATGCCTTCAGCGCGCAGGGCTTGAAGAAACTCCTCGTCTGCGCAAACACGGGCCAGCGCGATGCCGTGCTTGTTTGCGGCGTTTTTCCAGAGATCAAAATGACGGATGTAGGCCTGCCGGTAGCGCGCCAGCAAATCGCGCTCAACGCGGTGCTCATGCGCTTGCTGTGTTTCTGCATCGATGAACTCATAGTTCCCATCCCAGTCCGGCGCACTCTCCTGCCGAGTGTAGGGAGCCAGCACGATGCCGCGTCCGTTGCGCGCGCCGAGTGCGGCAAGCAGGCTTTCAGGCTCGGCGGGGAAAAGCAGATCACTGATGAAAAGGCGCATGGCTCCAGCACGAAACGGAACCCGTGACAGGGCCGCTGCCTCCGCACTCGCCGGCAGGCGCTGCACTTCCTCCGGCCAGTGGCCCGCCAGAACGGCCTCGGTTTCCAGAGGGAGATGGGCATGCCCGCGCACCGCATAACAGCGCACCGTGGCGCCGGTCTGCAGCGACGCCTCCAGCGCATAGGCCAGCAGTTCGAGCGTCCGCCGCTCTTTGTCGGGCGTGGCAAACATCGACCCGGAAACATCAAACACCACATCCACCAGAGGACGAACCTCCTCCCGG
>CAJCCF010000179.1 GCA_903960845.1 uncultured Verrucomicrobiota bacterium
CACTCAAAACACGTGCGCTAGCAGGTCATCCTTTTATTGCACTCATCATTGCGGGTATAGCTTAGTGGTAAAGTTCCAGCCTTCCAAGCTGGCCATGTGGGTTCGATTCCCACTACCCGCTCCACTGAGCGAAATCTTCGGGGCAATCCGGCCTGGAAAATTAGAATTCCAGCGTGAATTGCCCGTTTCATCGGATGGGAAGGGGTGAACAGGCTCCTTTTAGAGCACAAATCATTGCGCCGGAGCAGAACGTGCCCGAATCGCTCACCTACGAGCTCAGTCGAACTTCAGTCATGCCCAGACGCCAAACCACCAAGCCTGATTTCACTGAAATTCGTGCCATCTATGCTGAACTAAGCAATCGGCCTCTCGCGAGGCAATGCCTGTCCCGCGCCCAGTGCTGTCATTTTCGACTCACTGGTAAAACACCACAATTGACTCTGGGTGAGGCTCTGTTCACGGCAAGAGGCGTGCGTGCCAGTGGCAGGAAGGAACTCAAACCCCATCCTGAAGGAGCCTGCCCTTTATTGGGCAAAGATGGCCGTTGCACGGTTTATGACCATCGCCCCTTTGGTTGCCGTACTCATTTTTGTCAGGCCGCAGGCGGCATGTATCCGCGACAGCATGTTGCTGACCTGATTCAAAGGCTGGAGGCCTTGGATGAGTGTCTTGGCGGGAACGGTCCCCGGCCATTGGAGCGCGCGGTGGCAGATTGCCTGGACGCATTATAAGAAAGAACGCTCAAACGGTCGAGTTTGCAGGAGTCTGCCAATGAGCGAAGGTCGATTTGCCTGCCGAGGAACTTGTTGCGGTTGACTTTTGTATTGTCATTGTCGCGGCCGGCAGACAGAATCCCGTCACAAAAGGATCACCACCCAACAATAGTCATGAATCCCACCAAGGTAAATCGCGGCCTAGCCATTCTCAGTTTCGTTTTTCTCCAGTGCATCTCCGCTTTTGCAGCAGTGATCATCAACACCCAACCGGCGGCCTTTACCACGGCGGTCGATGGGTCCAAGATCACCCTCCAGGTCGGCGCATATAGCACGTCTCCGTTGACCTACCGCTGGTGGAAGGACGGAACAGCGCTTTCCACGACAACATCAACGAGCAATCAATTGGTTTTTAACGCCGTCAAAGGATCCGATGCGGGCAGTTATTATGCGCAGGTTTATGAAAATGGTATCAATCCGGTTAATACGGCTTCCGCAATTTTGATTGTCAATGTTAGGCCAAAAATTACAGCCACCGGCCAACCCAAGGCACTGACGCTGACGGAGGGGACGACGGCTTCTTTTTCGGTGACTCTTGATTCAGCCCCTGCCACGCGAGGCACGCCGCCCTTCAATTACTTTTGGCAGTACAAAACCGGCACCACATGGTCAGACATTCATCAGAATGCGAACAGTCCGGCCTTTTCCGATGTGTTCTCCATTCCCGCCGTCCAGTTGGCTCATGCGGGCTCCTACAGGGTGATGATTCAAAATGCCGCAGGGTCAATCACGAGCACTGAGGCTGTTTTGAAGGTTAATTCACGGCCCGTTCTATCGAGCCAGCCTGGCAAGATCGTCACCGTGTTTCAATCCGGTGGAGGAACCACCGTCATGGAGGGCGGTGCGACAGACACCTATTCCGTGGTGCTTTCAGCACCTCCATCAGCCGGCAAAAACGTCACGGTTACTCCTGCGGTGACCTCTCCATTTTTTACCGACACAACTCCTGCAGTCAGCACCGATGTGGTCATTTCACCAGCGAATGCCGTTTTCAACGATGCCAATTGGAACACGCCCGTGGTATTCACCGTGACTGCCAATGATGACGCGGTGACGAATCCGTTTCTTGAAGGGGCGGCTCCTCTGAATGTTCGCACTGCTGTCATCGGTCATGTTGTGACGGGCACGGATACCGACTATGCCGGCGCCCAGATTTCCAATTTTCTGTGCAGTGTCACAGACAATGAATCAACGCCGCGGATTTTGGTGACCGAAAACTCCTCTACCAGCATGCTGCCGGGTTCCAATGGAATCTCCGTCGTGACAGAGGGTGGTGCCGCGGACACATTCACCGTGAGCTTTGCCGGTGCCACGCCGCCAACTGATGACGTCACTGTCAACCTTACTCCGGGCGCCCGCATCACGACCAACCCTGCCATTCTGACATTCACCACTGCAAACTTCGCCACGCCGCAGACAGTCACCATCACGGCGGTTAATGACGGTCTGTTCCAGGGGGTGCAGTTTGCGACCGTCTCTTTTGCGACCGACTCTACAGACCTCACATACAAGGCACTTTCCGCGCCAATGTTGAACGTGCGGGTCAATGATAACGATGATGCAGGTGTTCAAGGTGTCACGCTCATCTCAAGTGGTGGCGACAATCGGGTGGTGGAAGGCGGGATGAATGATGAAATGCTGGTGGTTCTTAACAAGACTCCGAGCGGCAGCGTGTTCCTCACCAAAACAGGCACAGCACCTGGCCTGGGTGCCGTGCCGGACTTGTCCGCTCCAGGCAATCTTGTGTTCACCACGGCGAACTGGTTCATTCCGCAAAGGGTGAACGTTTCAGCCTTGGACGATCTGTTTGTCGAACCTACCCGGAGCGTATCCTTTAATTATACGGTTTCCGGGGGTGGATATGCCACTTCGGTTGGACCAATCAATGTGATCATTGGTGATAATGACTTGAATTCCACCGCCGGAGTCCGGGTGGTTCAGAGCGGAACGACGGATGTCACGGAAGGTGGGGCAACAGACAGCTTTGATGTCACACTTGCAGGTGCCCCAACTAACAATGTGTCAATCACCTTGTCGATAAGCCCCGGAGCTCAGGCGTCGATTTCCGGTGCAACACTCGTGGCGAATACTCTGACCTTCACTCCTGCCAACTGGAATGTGGTGCAAACAGTGACGGTGACGGCAACGGACGACCTCGTCGTCGAAGGCCCTCATACGGCGGCGGTTTCGTTCAATCTAGGCATTCAATCTGATGCGCGCTATACCGGCATGGTGATTGCCGATGTGCCGGTCAACATCACTGATAACGATATCGGACCCAGGGTGATCATCACCCAATCGGGGGGATCCACCACCGTTGCTGAAGGTGGTCCAATCGATTACTTTTCAGTGGTGTTATCCGGCCCAACCGCGCCGACCGATACCGTTACCGTCACTGTTTCCCGCGTTGGCACCCAAATCAATGCGCCCTCGCCCGCTACCCTTACCTTCAATAATTTAAACTGGAGGGTGCCGCAGACTGTCTTCCTGACGGCATTCAATGACGCTGTGAGTGAGGGTGTTCATGGGGATGCCGTGACATTCACCACGGCCTCTCCGACGGATATCACTTTTAGTGGTCTGACCGTTCCGAACCTGCCCGTCACCATTTATGACAACGATTCTGTCAGTGCCGGTGGAGTGATACTGATCACGGAAACCAATGGCAGCACCCGTCTTGTTGAAGGTGGAGTTGCTGAAACCGTGTATGTGAGCCTGCCGCGTGCTCCGACTGCCACCGTCACTTTGACTCCAACCCTGACTCCAGCGGGTGAAGTGACAGGCGCTTCGCCGCTGACCTTTACCACCACCAATTGGCATGTGCCGCAACCCGTCACCCTTTCCGCATCGGCTGACGTAGCCAACGAAGGCGTTCAGACCGTCACTCTATTTTACACAGCCAACGCCTCTGGCGGATTCACTCCCGCGGACGTGTCGCCACCTGTCAGCATTGTGATCGCTGACACTTCAACCGGCGCCAAGAACGTTGTTCTGACACAAACGGGCGTGGACACCAGCGTGACGGAAGACGGTCCCATCGTCGGGAATGGCAGCCCCAACTCCATCGATGTTTACAGGATTGCTCTTAGCATTGCGCCGACTGCGGAGGTCACCATCACCCCGGTTGCCTCTTCTCCGGGTCAGGTCACTTTTTTCCCAACTTCAGTGACATTTACCACGGCCAATTTCGCCACCCCGCAGGACATCACGGTCACGGCTGTATCCAACGCGACTCCAGAGCCTGATGAGATTTTAAACATCGACCACAACGTCAGTTCTCCGGATGCTGGATACGGCAATGTCCCAGTCGACCCGCTCGGTCTCAATGTGGTGGATGATGACACTACCGTTGCTCGCATCGCGGCCACCAGAACGGTTGGAGGGGCTTTGGTTCTTCGGGAGGACGGGGGCTCAGACACAATCGCTGTTTCCCTTGCCGGCCCTGCTCCGGCCACCGACGTAACGGTGAATCTGGCGATCCTAGGTTCACAGGTTCAGTTCTACAGCAGTGGATTGCCCACGGCGGGTATTTCGCTCACATTTACCCCGGCGAATTACAACACCGCGCAGCAGGTCACATTGATCAGCGTGGATGACACCCTCTATGAGGGACTTCATACAGACACCGTCCTCGTTACTTCAGCGCCAGGAGCACCCCCGCCCTACACGAGTCTTTCGACGTCACTCCCGGTGACCATTTTGGACAATGAAAGCCCTTCCCGATCTCTCATCTCCATTATGGAGACCGATGTCGGCACTCGCGTCATTGAGGGTGGAATGAAGGATACATTCTCTGTCGTGCTCCGTCGTGCACCCAGCGCTAATGTGGTTTTGACGCCCGTCTACAACATGGCTCAGATCACGCTTTCGCTCAAAGCCCTGACTTTCACGTCTGCCAATTGGAATATCCCCCAGCTCGTAACCGTCATGGCCATGGACGATGCGGTTTTAGAAGGTTCCCATTCCGCATCCATTGTCTACGCAGCGGGAAGCACCGGAGGTTTTGCTTCCACAGACACGGCGGCGCTCAATGTGCAAATCGGCGACAACGAAGGCGTGGTGCCTGCCTTGCCTCCGACCCTGAATATCGCGCAGGGTGCGACCGGCATGCTGAAAGTGGCCGCAATGGGCAGTGCCACGTTGACTTACCAATGGTTCAAGGAAGGGAATCCCATCACAGGAGCCAAGGCTCCGTCACTCACGATCAAAGGCCTCGATGCTGGGGCGCCAACTGCCGCCGAAGGACCGGGCAACTATTCTGTGGAGATCACCAATTCTCAGGGAAGCGTCCGCAGCAATGCCACCGCCGTTCGTGTCATCCGCAAGCCCTCCATCCTGTCTGATTTGCCTGCCACTCGTAGCTTCACTTTGCCGCCAGCTGCTAATTTGATGCTCGATATCGTGGCGCACACGGCAACCGTCCCTGGTGCCGACTACGGCACCCTTCGCTATCAGTGGCAGAAAGATGGTAAGAACATTGGTGACGCCATCATCGTGCCGCCGGCTGCCGATCCCCGTGTGATTGCAGGCACCATGACCAAAACCCTCACCATCACCCCGGTGTCATGGCTGGATCGCGGTTCCTACAAAGTGATCATCAGCAATGAGGTTGGCACGATCACCAGCAAGGCCACCACTGTCAGCGTCACGTCGCCACCGATCATTGTGACGCAACCGGTCAATGCCACCGGCCCTACCGGCGGCGGCGCCAAATTCACGGTGGTTGCCGGCGGCTCCACGCCGTTGACTTACCAGTGGTCCTACAGTGCAGACGGCACCGCGGCGTATGTGAACATCACAGCCGGGAAGGCTGCCATGCTTACCATTCCCAAACTCGCTGCACTCAGTACGGGCTATTACAAATGCAGAGTGAGCCACCCGACACTTGGATCGGTGGATACCATTCCCGCCTTCCTTCAGGTCGATAATCCTCCCGTGGTTTCAGCGCCATTGTCAGTGGAGAGGGTGATTGCCAATGCCGCCATGGCAGCTGGCTCTTCGCTCGTGCAATTCACCAATCCGGCGACCGTGGCGGCCTTCAAAATTGGTCTGGTCGTTATCCATCCAAATTTGCCGGCTGGCACCATCATTACGGGTGTGAACACGGCAAACAATACCATCACGCTTAGCAACACCAACACCACAGGGTCTGCCCTCAATATCAATGCCGGTAACCCGATGGACATCGTCGGTGGCGGCAAGCTTGAAATTCTGACCGGGAACAACATCCATCTTAAAGTGAGTGTTCCCGGCTCTGTCACCAACACACCGGCCAATCCGCTCATCTACACTTGGCAGAAAAACAACGCTGACATTTTGGGCGGCCCCAACTCGGACA
>CAJCCF010000180.1 GCA_903960845.1 uncultured Verrucomicrobiota bacterium
ACCCGTGAAGACCCATCCCATGGCGGGCTACGAGATGGGGGAGTTGCCCGGCAGCGCCGACTTGGTGGCGCGTTTCCGGCAGTGCGGTGAGTTCGCCCGCCAGCACCATCTGCGGTTGTCGTTTCATCCGGACCAATTCGTGGTGCTGAATTCGCCCAATCCCAAGACGTTGGAGCATTCGCTCGCAGAACTGGCCTATCAGGCCGAGGTCGCGGAATGGGTGGGTGCGGACACGCTGAACGTCCATGGCGGCGGTGCGTATGGCGATAAGCTGGGAGCGCTGAGGACGCTGCGGCAGAGCATTGAGCGACTGCCTGAGCCGGTGCGCTCACGGTTGACGCTTGAGAACGATGACAAGATTTACACGCCGGTGGATCTGCTGCCGGTGTGTGCGGACACTGGAGTGCCGTTGGTTTACGATGTGCATCACCATCGTTGTCTGCCTGACGGACTCAGCGTGGCCGAGGCCACGGAGCAGGCGCGGACGACATGGAAGACTGAGCCCCTGTTTCATCTTTCCAGTCCGCTCGAAGGTTGGGACGGGCCGAAGCCTGAGCGGCATCATGATTACATTGACGTGGCGGACTTTCCCCGGGAGTGGCTGGGCTGGCCACTCACGGTGGAGGTCGAGGCCAAAGCCAAGGAGTTAGCGGTCGCAAAGCTGCTGGCCGAACTCGGTAAAATCTGATTCTTCCGAGTCTGGTGAAGGGTTCCAACCCCTAACCACTAACCCATAACACCTAACCAACTATCACAGTGCAGGCACTTCCAGCCAGCGGCGTTCAGCCCAGCTTTGCAGGCCGAGTTCGGCGAGTTGCACGCCTTTGGCACCTTCACGCAGCGACCAGCGGAAGGGGGAATCGAGCGCCACATGCCTGATGAAGAGCTCCCACTGGATTTTGAAGGCATTGTCGTACTCGGCCGTGTCCGGCACTTCCTGCCAGTGGTTGAAATGATTGATCGGCGAATCCACATCAGGATTCCACGTCGGCTTGGGCGTGCCGGCAAGCGACTGGAACCAGCATTTCCGCAGGCCGACAATGGCTGAGCCATGGGTGCCGTCCACCTGCATGGTGAAGAGGTCATCCCGGCGCACACGCACCGTCCAGGAACTGTTGAACTGGCAGACGATGTTGTCCTTGGTTTCAAAGGTGGCGTAGCAACTGTCATCGGTGTCGCACGCATAGACCTGGCCCTTTTCATCGACACGCTGCGGGATGTGGGTGGCTCCGAGGCAGCTCACTCCGGTGACATCGCCAAAGAGATTGTCGATCACGTAACGCCAGTGGCAGAGCATGTCGACAATGATGCCGCCGCCATCGGCCTTGCGGTAGTTCCATGATGGGCGCTGGGCCGGCTGGCCTTCATGTTCGCCGGTGAAGACCCAGTAACCGAACTCGCCGCGCACGCTGAGGATGTGACCGAAGAATCCCTGCGATTTCAGCAAGGCCAGCTTGCGAAGACCGGGCAGCCACAATTTGTCCTGCACGACGCCGTTCTTCACGCCTGCCTTCTCGCAAATATCCGCGAGTCGAAGGGCTTCCGCTGTCTCCACAGCTGTTGGTTTTTCACAGTAGATGGCTTTTCCTGCCGCAGCCGCCTGCTCGACAAAGCGCGCGCGGTGCAGCGTGCCTGAGGCATCGAAAAAGATCGGGTAGTCCGGGTTCGCCAGCACGGCGGCGAGATCGGTGCTGGTTTTCAAGGGGCCGGTTTTCTCACAACTGTGCCTGGCACTCAAAGCCTGGAGCTTGCTGGCACTGCGCCCGGTCAGAATCGGGTCAGGCATCAGGGTGAGATCATCCGAGATACGAATGCCGCCCTGCCGGATGATCGCGAGGATGGAGCGCACGAGGTGCTGGTTGGTACCCATGCGTCCGGTGACGCCGTTGAGGATGATGCCGATGCGTTGGATGGTCATGATGAAGTAAACGGGTCTTTGGTTATTGGAGTGAACCCCGTGATCATACATCATATATGATTGACGCAAGCGGGTTTTCTTGTCTGCTCTAACTTCTAACTTCTAACATCTGACTTCTGAGTTCTGACAAGTCCCGGCCTGATGCATCCATGTGATCAGGCAACTACGTCGCACCATGCTTTCTGCCTCACTCATGCCAGCCCGATCCAATTCCCCACGAACCACCGGCAACGTGATCCCCACCAAGCACATGGCGGTCTATGAGGCACTGCGTGCCGAGATTGTCGGTGGTGCCCTGAAGCCTGGAGAAGTGCTGGTGATTGATGCGCTGGCTAAGCGCTTTCAGGTCAGCATCATTCCGGTGCGTGAGGCGCTGCGCCAGCTTCAGTCTGAGCGATTGGTCGAGATCCGCCCACACACGGGCGTGCGGGTGACACCGGTGGATGTCTCGTCGCTTGGGGAAATTTTCGCTCTTTTGGGCGCATTGGAGATCGCCTCCGCGGTGAACGCCCTGCCGAATTTAAACAAGGATTCCTTGGGTGAGCTCGAAGGCATCCTGGAGCGCCTGGAGCAGACGGCCGGCCGGGGGGATCGCGCCGGGTTTGAGTCCGCCAATCGCGAGTTCCATCTGCTTCCCTGCCGCATCGCCGGATTTAGCCGGGCGGAACAGGCACTGCAATCCCTGCTCACCGAGTGGGAGCGTCTGCACAGGCTGGCGTTTCACCGCACCCAACCGCCCGATGTGGCTGCGGCAAACAATGATCACCGGGCCATCATGCGCGCCTTTCGCCAGCGGGATGCAGCGCAGTTGGCTGAAATCCTGACCCGGCACAATCAGGCCGCCGCCGCACATTATCGAAGCCTCTTGAAGTGAGGTTGACTGAACGGAAGGGCAGGGGAGCCTGTGGTGCAGGCAAACGCCGGGCTGGTTTTTGATGCGTCGCCGGACCGTGTGCCGCCCTTGGGTCAAGCGGGTCTCAATCCTCAGGCCACATTTCATTCAAGGTTCGCGCTTGAATCACGCATCACGCAGCGTTTAGAACAGCTCACCCATGATTTTAGCAGCCCTGCCAGAACCCAGCCGCGTCGGAGATGTCCTGATGGCTTTTCTCAGCATCCTTTTCGAGGGGGCTCCGTACATCATGGTTGGCACGCTGCTCTCCGGCCTGATTGCCGCCTTTCTCGACTCCAGTCTGCTGGACAAAGTGCTGCCAAAGAGCCGTGTGCTGGCGACGATTATCGCAGGTTTTTTAGGGTTGGTCTTTCCGGTCTGTGAGTGCGCGGTGGTGCCGGTGATCAGGCGCTTGGTGCAAAAAGGTCTGCCGATATCCTGCGCGGTGACTTACATGCTCTCCGCACCGATCATGAACCCCATCGTGGCCGTTAGCACGCTGACCGCTTTCAAGGAATTCCAGAAGGTGCATGGATGGGGCGATCTGGGGAATGCCACGATGACGATCTCGCGTCTGTCACTTGGTTACCTGGTGGCGGTGATTGTCGGGCTCATTGTGCTGCGTTTCCGCCCGGCGCAGGTTCTGCGAACCAAGATCGCCAACAGCATCAATGCTCCTGTGGCTGATGATGCCGCTCCCGCACCTGCCAAAAGTTTCAATGCCAAACTCGTCCATGCGATGCGCACGGCGATGAGTGATTTCCTCGATACGGCGATGTATTTCACCATTGGCGTCATCATCACCTCGGTCTTCAACACGCAAGTCAATCAGGCCATACTCAGCACAGTGGCTGGCAATGAATGGCTGGCGCTGCCTTCCATCATGGGGCTGGCGATGGTGCTTTCCCTTTGCAGCACGTCGGACGCCTTCATTGCGGCACCGATGGCCTCTTTCTCCATGGCGGCCAAGCTGGCCTTCCTCGTCTTTGGTCCCATGATGGACATCAAACTGTTGTTCATGTACTCCGCCGTCTTCAAGCGCCGCGTCGTGATGGCACTGCTGATCGGTCTGTTCATTCTCATCGGCTGCCTGTCGGAGCCCTGGATGCTCGTGATTCAAAAACTCGCCACCAAGTAACACCGCCATGTCTGGAACTCGCACCATCATTCATTTTCTCAGCATTCTGATCCTGCTGCTGTGGAGCGCCGTGCTTCTCTACTTCCACATGAGTGGCCGGGTGGCCGCTTATCTGCCGCCCGACGGCATCTTCCGGCAGATGGTGCTCATCTCCGGCATCGGTCTGGCGGTCATGGCTCTTTTCAATCTGTTCACGACAAACGCCGAAGACGCTGGCTGCGAGGCGCACGGTTGCGATCACGACCATGATCACGATCACAAGCACGAAGGCTGCGGACATGACCATGGGCACGATCACAAGCACGAAGGCTGCGGGCATGATCATGGGCGCGATCACAAGCACGAAGGCTGCGGGCATGATCATGGGCACGAGCACAAGCACGAAGGCTGCGGACATGATCATGGGCACAAACACGGCCCTGAGTGCGGTGCCGGTCATGTTCACCACGAAGGCTGCGGTCATGATCATGGGCACGATCATCACGATCACCATGAGCACAGCCACGGCATTCTTGCCGAAAGCGGTTGGCCGGGTCGCATCGCCGCGCTGCTCGTTCTTGCTGCACCGCTGACCTGGGCGGCATTCCAGTCCCCGGATCGTTACAGCGCAAACGCGGTCACCAACAAAGGACTCTACAATCCGAACTACAACGACACTTCAAACGTCGACAAGTTTACCCTGCGCTCCGACGCGCCAACCGCCAAGCCGGATCGCGCTGCGCCAAAGGTGACACCCATGCCGGCTGCGCCTCTGCCACCTCCTGCTCAGTATCAGAAGCCTGATGTCGTGGCTAAGGCGGCACCTAAACCGCCGGAAAAAGCGCAGAGCTATGGAAGTTTCACCCTTGAGGATTTGAAGAAGCAGGTGCCTCAGAGCAAGGAGGGTAATTTCATCCTCGAAGTGCCTGAAATTTACTACACGGCGGGTGATGCCGAGGTGCAGAAAGCCATCACGGGGCAACCCGTGGAGACGATCGCGCAAGTATTGCCGGAAAAGGTGAACAATGCCGATGGGCATCGTCTGCGCGTCTTTCGCATGCTCGTCCAATGCTGCGCGGCTGACGCACGGCCCTATTCGGTGCCTGTGGACTTTGGCAAAAAGGCTCCGGAGTTCAAGGACATGACCTGGATCAAGGTTGTCGGCAAGATGTCATACAAGAAGGAAGGCGGACAAACCGTGCCGGTGATCGAGGCCACGAAGATCGAGGAGACCACTGCTCCAGCGGATGCGATGATCTATTGATCGGGCCAATGGGCTGACAGGCCATCGGGATTCCTCCATCGCCAAGAGGCGGTGATCGGAGTCTCCAGTCGATTCCTTGCCCTCTTGGTATGCCTGAGGAGGAAAAGCTTTTGCAAGTGGTGCATTCACCACTCCTTTGCAGATCTCACCTCCAACCCAAACCATGTTCACCAAACTCCTCGCCCCTCTTGCCTGCCTAGGCCTTGCCATTGGTCTGGCTTTTTCAGCTTCCGACGCCAAAAAGCCGCGCATTTTGTTCTTCACCAAATCCAGCGGCTATGAGCACAGCGTGATCTCCTGGAAGACCGGGCAGCCAAGCTATGCCGAGAAGGTGCTTCTGGACCTTGGTTCCAGGCAGGGCTGGGACTTTGAGTTCTCAAAGGATGGCTCAAAATTCTCCAAAGACTACCTTGCGCAGTTTGATGCTGTTTTCTTCTACACCACGGGCAATCTGCTCGAAGAAGGTACCGACAAGCAGCCGCCCATGAGTGCCGAGGGCAAGCAGGCCTTGTTTGATTTCGTCAAAGCAGGCAAAGGTTTCATCGGCACCCACTCCGCCAGCGACACCTTCCACACCAACAATGAAGCATTGAAGGGCCCGGATCGTTACCTCAACCACGGCGACAAGGCGGACAGCTATGTGCGGTTTCTGGGTGGCGAGTTCATCAAGCACGGCGCTCAACAGGTGGCCAAAAACAGTGTCACCGATGCCAAGTTTCCGGGCTTTGAAAAAGTGGGTCCTGAATACGCATTCCAGGAGGAGTGGTACTCGCTCAAAGACTTTGCGCCTGACATCCACGTCTTAAGTGTGATCGATGCGCCATCCATGACGGGCGATGAATACAAACGCCCTGCTTACCCGAGCACCTGGGCGCGCAAGGAAGGTGACGGTCGCGTCTGGTACACGGCGATGGGACATCGTGAGGATGTCTGGACCAACCCAACCTTCCAAAGCATCCTCATTGGCGGCATCCAGTGGGCGCTTGGACAGGTCCAGACTGAGGTGCCGGCAAATCTCAAGGAAACCGCACCGCAGGCCATGACCAATCCACCTTACGTGGAGCCAAAACCCAAGGCTCCAGCGAAGCCCAAGGCCAAATAAGGCGGCATCTCAATCATTCAAAAACCGGAGGCGAACGATCAATCGTTCGCCTCTTTTTGTTAGGGGGAAATCGAAGCGGTAAACTCCCGTGTCAGTGAGAATAAAACATCCCGTGTGATTACAAAATGAGCCGTTCATTCAGTGCTTTTGAATCAAGGTATTTAGGACATGCAAAACGTCTTTTTGTGCAAAGCTCCCGGGTTGACTTGGAATTTTAAAAAATGATTCAAGATTAGCTTTCAAACGTGACAGTCCTGCCATAAACAGAGAGCGTAATTCAAAAAAAGATGAGCAGCGCTGCTTCTCCCAAATCAACGCCAATTTTCATCCCAACTCATCTCATCGACCCGACTCAAACAACCACCATGGAGACCGCCAATGAAGACATCGCCAAACTCTCCGAATCCTTTTCTGACAAAGGCCAGTCTGATCTTTTTTCTGTGATTCCCTCGGCATGGGATGGCATTTGCAGCCTGCTCATGAAGAAGCTGGGGCATGACAATTACACCCGTTGCTTCTCGGGCACGACCGCCCGCATCACGGATGATCACCGGGTGATCGTGCATGTGCCCAATCCGATTCACCAACTGTGGATTGAGAGCAATTTTTCAGGCACCTTTGCCGACGCTGTTGCCGAGGTGCTCGGAACGGCGGCTTCGATTGAATATCATGTGGCCAGTGAACCTCTGCGCCCGCTGCCGGCAGACGCTTCCTTGGAAAAGAAAGCCGCACGCGTCATCTCGACACGTCATCTCGATGACCGCCCCGCAGCCAGCCCTCATGTGGTGGATGACAGCCTCAGTATCCGCTCATTTTCTGATGCCGGTCTGAATGCCAAATTCAACTTCGACAGCTTCGTCGTGGGATCCAACTGCAGCTACTCAGCCGCCGTCGCCCGCGCCGTCGCTGAAAAGCCGGGCCGCATTTACAATCCACTCTTCTTTTATGGCGCCACAGGCCTGGGTAAAACCCACCTCATGCAGGCCATCGGTCAGGAAGTGCTGACGCGCAAAAAGCGGGCCATCGTGCGTTACGTGACCTCCGAGCAGTTCACCAACGAGTATGTCGAGGCCATCAAGAAACAAAGCTTCACCCAGTTCCGTCAAAAATACCGCAAGGTCGATGTCCTGCTGATTGATGACGTGCAGTTTTTTGAGGGAAAGGACAGCACGCAGGAAGAGTTCTTCCACACCTTCAACGAACTCTTCAACAGCCAGAAGCAGATCGTGCTCGCCAGCGATCGTCCACCGAGTGACATCAAAGATCTAGAAAGCCGTCTCGTCTCGCGCTTTGAGTGGGGTCTCACCACGCAGATCCAGGTACCCGACTTCGAGACGCGTGTGGCCATTCTGCGCCGCAAGATGAATGACTTCAATGTCACGCTTGAGCCGTGGATCCTCGAATTCATCGCCCAGCGCATCCGCGCGAACGTCCGCAAGCTCGAAGGTGCCCTCATGCGCGTCGCCGCACATGTCTCTCTCGAAGGCAACATCGCCAATGAGACTGCACTCTCGCAGTTCCTTCACGATGTCATCGATGAAGAGCCCGCGAAGTCTGTGACCGTCGATCGCGTCCAGCGTGCCGTCGCCACTGAGTATGATCTCCGTGTCAGTGACCTCACCGGCCCGCGTCGTCCGAAGAACATCGCCGAAGCGCGTCAGGTGGCCATGTATCTCACCCGCCACATGGTAAAGCTGCCCCTCATGCAGATCGGTGAAGAGTTCGGCGGCCGTGATCACGGCACCGTGATTCATGCCTGCAAAGTCATCACTCAGCGCATGAGTGCCACGCACGAGTTCCGCAGCATGGTGGACCGCCTCCAGTCCAAGCTTCTCGAAGCCTGATCTAAACTCATCTACCTCTCGTCACGGCGCATCCAGCAGATGGATGCGTCGTTTCTTTTTCGATGGGAGCGCCATCCTCCACAGCAGAGAACAGAATTCCTCATGTATGCGTGATTGACTCCCCATGGCAGCATCGTTTGAAATAACCTTCCTATGCAGCGCACCACCCTCCTTATTCTCTCCAGCCTTGCCATGATCGGCAGCGTCACCGCCCAGGTTTCCTACGATCTTGTCCCTGACTTCATCACGCCACCTCCAGGCAAAGAAACCATTGGAGACGGACATGGCGAGATCGCCGTTGACGCCGCTGGAAACATCTATGTCAGCGTCCAGGAAGCCAATGCCGGCATCCAAGTCTATGGCAAAGACGGCAAGTTCATCAAAGCCCTGCCACTTCCCGCATCCCTCCACGGCTTCGTCATCCGTAAAGACGAAGGCGCGGAATACATCTTCGCCGCCGTGCTCGGCGAATCCCGCGTCATCAAGTGCAAGCTCGACGGCACCGTCGTCATGGAGATCGCCACTAGCGCCTTTCCTGCTGAACAGCGCGACTCCGTCACCGTCGCAAAAGCCACCGGTGAAAAAGACGCCAAAGGCCGCCCAAAGACCACGCCCATCGCCTCCGGTGTGAAAACTGCCGAAACCAAGACCGAGATCACCCTCAGGCTCGCCGATGGCAGCCAGAAGGTCATCGCCAAAGAACCCGGTGTCGCCGCCTCGGGTGGTGGCCTGAAACTCACCAACTGCGATGTCGCGCCGAATGGCGACATCTACGTCGTCGATGGTTACGGCAAGAGCTGGATCTTCGTCTTTGGCCGTGATGGCAGCTTCAAAAAAGTCTTCGGCGGCCCCGTCGCTCCTTACAATTTCGCCAACACTCACAAGATCTTCATCGATACCCGCTTCGAGCCAGCTCGCGTCTTCTGCTGCGACCGTGGCAACAAGCGCATCCTCCACACCGACCTCGCTGGCAACATACTCGGCGTCATCGCCACCGATCTGCGCAACCCA
>CAJCCF010000181.1 GCA_903960845.1 uncultured Verrucomicrobiota bacterium
GCAGGAGTCCGATGGAGCGACTGACCAGTTGTGGTAGATCACGCACAATGAACCGGGTGTGTTTGCGGGCGAATTTGATCTCGCCACTGAAGCTGAGATTGTCGCACACGAACACACTGGCTCCGGCGACGATGCCGGCGGGGAACGTCTTGTCGTGACTGTTACGCAGTCCAAGCACCCAGCAATAGTCATCGCTGGATGTCTGGGCATGAACTTCCATCAGGCCGAAGTAACGCTGCCCCTCGTGGGACAATGAATGGGCCTGGGTGCCGATGCGCAGATTGGTGGTGGCGAGTGTGCGTTGCACCGTGGTGATGAGCTGATGGTGTGGGATGGGGCACCTGCTATCGGTGGAGCGTGGCGTGCTGACTTCGCGGACTTCATCGAGGTCCACATGGGAGGCTCCGCAGTGCAGCGTAAGATTCGGACTGCGGCGTTGGATGAGCTGAGGTTGGGGGTCAAGATTGGCAATCATGGTGGTGGTTCCTTTCTGGAATGAAAAAGGCCGGACACGCAGGGTGCGCATCCGGCCTTGGGTTGATGTTGATGAGTGACGGTTAGATGCGGACGCTTTGCAGCGAACGCAGTGTCTGGCGCACGTTGTGGACTTCTTTTTCGCTGGTCTTCTGCTCACGCATGGCGTGGCGGATGGAGTCACCAAGTTTGGTGAGGTTGTTGATGGCTTCACGGAAACCCGCCTTGATGCTCTCGACCTGCACGAGGGCCGTTTCGAGAGCGGGCTTGGATTCCGGTTTATCCGTTGTGAGGGCAGGGGACGTGGTCCCGGCGGATGGTGCGAGTTCTTTGATCGGTGTTTGCATGGGCGGTGGGGGTTGGGGTTGTTCCTCTGCTGCTGTTGGCGCGATGGTTGCAACCACTGGAGCGGGTGGTGGATTGGCAGGTGCCTGGTTGTGCTCTGCCTCCTGACGCAGCGGCATGACGATCATCTGCTTGCCTTGGCTATGAAAGCGAAGGGGCGCGACGGGATCGGTGAGGCTGATGCTGTTGAGCCCGAACTCGAGTGCCTTGATGAGATAGCGTCGGTCCAGGAATATGGTGACTTCCGGACCTTCGCCTGTGACATCGGGCACCGGGACACGCACCCAGGGCTCCTCCGTTGTGTCTTTGCCAAGCAGATGTAAATGGCCCTGACTCCATGCCAAACCAATGGTGCGGTGCTTTTCATCATCGTGACAGGGCATGCGCTGGATGAGCTTGATGAGCGCTTCCAGTTTGGCCGGTGGAATGATGATGCTGGTTTTGGCATCCGTGGGATTTGGGATTGGAGCACGCCAGTCGGGGTAGTTGCCTTCAATCTGTTTGCTGACGAACTGCCAGCGCCGACTGCTAAGCTGCACGCTTTTGTCATCGACCTTCAACTGCCATTCGCCATCGGCGTTGAACTCCTTCCATTCGAGGAACTTGTGGTTCGGAATGATGACGGAGTTCTTCAGTGGCAGCGTGAATGAGTTCGCGCTGTAGAGATGCCGGCCATCCGTGCCAACGATGTAATTGGCCTTGGGATTGCTGGCGTCAATGAAGGTGCCGTTCAAAACATAGCGTGAGCTGTCCACACTGGCACAATCCATGGCTTCATGGATGGAACGGCGCAGTTCTGGCGGCAGGGGAAACGCATCGGCTTTGATGAGTGGTGTCTGCGGGAACTGTTCCAGTGGGATGGGTTTCACTTTCGATTCGCCGAATTTGTCAGCGAGGGCGAATTTGATGAGTGGCCCGTCCGGGGTGGACTCGATGTGGATGTGCTCATCTTTGGCGCAGTTCTTGGTGATCTGCAGGAGTTGATCATACGGGATAAGCATCGCTGTTGCCGGGCCTTCGGCGGGATGTTCAAAACGCATGGTAGCAAAACTATCCAAGTCGGTGCCGGTTAGGGCGATCCAGCCTTCGGTGGTGCGCTCGACTTTGATGTGTTGCAGGACCGGCAGTCCAGATTTGAGATTGATAACTTTGCTGAGTCCCGTGAGGGCGGGTTTGAGTTCGGAGATGGGTAGGGAGATGGTTTTCATGTGAATCGTTAGGTTTTGGGGTGAACGCGAAAAGCCTATGTGCCTGTGACGGCACATGGGCTGGATGGGTGGTTGGGTTGGTTAGGATGCGGTCTGCATCACTTCAGCTTTGTATTTGAGCTGACTGGTGATGCATTCAGCGGTGCGGATGTCGTCACGCGATCCGAGATAGACAGGCTGGTAAATGGAGCCTGATTCTTGGAACGCGTACAGGTAGCGGCATTCCACGACGGTGCCCGGTGAAGGCACGTCATGGTTCGCCGGGATGGTGACATTGCCAGCAGGACGCACCTTTTCGTTCTCGAACAGGATCAATGACACACTGCGCTTGTCGTTCGCCTTCGCGACGATGAACGAAGCTGTCTCATAGAACTTGTGTTTGAACTGGGTGCCGCCGGCGTTGGGCCGTCCTGGAATGTAAGGGGCGTCGATGTGCTTGAACACGACACCTTCTTTTCCCTCCCGTTTAAACCGGGAATACGCGTCGCATGTTTGCGGCGCGCAATGGGTGTCGACCCTCCTGATGTGCGGATGATCGAAAGCGTTGAGCAGGTCTTGCAACCGCAGATAGCGGACGGCAAAACGCAACTCCCGCAGGTCTTCTCCGCAGATGGTGAGCAGGTCGAAGGCATGCAGGGTGTCACCAACCGCTTCGCCGTCGATGATGAAATCGCCACGGTATTTGGCAGCGCTTTCAGCAATGGACTCGGGAACAGAGGTGATGAAGCCCAGACGATTGATGCCAGTGATGACATTGCCTTGCTTGCGGACGAGCAACCGGCGTCCATCCAGCTTCTCCTGCATCCAGTAATCAGGATTGAACAGCAAGCTTTCAGCCTGCTGTTCCGCAA
>CAJCCF010000182.1 GCA_903960845.1 uncultured Verrucomicrobiota bacterium
CGCAGCTCCCGGATGGCTCGCGGGCCTCAAGGATCCTGAGCTGATCGCACGCATCGACCAGACGAAATCCTGGCTCCGCGCGGCAAAGCCGAAGAATGATTTTGACCGCATCCTGCGCCTGCAACTGGCTCATTACCTGCCTGAGCTCGTCACTCAGACCGATCGCGACGCCGCGCTGGCCCTGCTTTCCTCAAAGCAGCATGCCGATGGCGGATGGTCCACGCGCGACATGTCCGCGGTGAGTGACTGGCATTACCAAATGAGCGACACGGTCGTCAAACTCATCACCACCATGCCTGATGCCGCCAAGCCTGAAAGCGATGCCTACATGACCGCTTTCGCCATTGTTCTGATGAAGCAAAACGGTGTCGCCACCAGCGATGAGCGCATCCAGCGCGGTCTCGCGTGGCTGAAGAAGGAGCAGCGCGTCTCCGGCCGCTGGTGGATGCATTCACTCTATCGCGGGAACTACCATTACATCACCTACATCGCCACCTGTCAGGCATTGAAGGCGCTGGCGCTGTGTGGAGAACTCCCGCACTGAAGCTTTACCGGAATCCCTCTGCGGGCGCGAAAAGGCGGGCGCGTGGTGCGTATGATGACACCCCACTTCATGCGCTTTCATTTGTTCCTTCCCTTTGTTTTCCTCAGTCTCACCGCAGGCGCGGTGGATTTTTCCCGCGAGATCCGGCCCATCCTCTCGGAAAACTGCTTTTTCTGCCACGGGCCGGATGAAAATAAACGTGAGGCCGATCTGCGGCTGGATGACGCGGACGCGGCCAAACAAGACCGCAAGGGTGTCATCGCCGTGGTGCCGGGTGATCCGGGCCGGAGCGCTCTGATTCAGCGCATTCTCTCCACCGATCCCGATGAGATCATGCCGCCGCCAAAGCAGCATAAGACCCTCACCGTGGCGCAGGTGACACTGCTCAAGGAATGGATCAAACAGGGCGCGCCATGGGGCAAGCACTGGAGCTATGAGAAGGTGGTGAAGCCGGCGGTGCCTGTGCTCAGTCCCGGAGTTCAGTCTTCAGTTTTCCGTGGGCAGCTGCAGAAACCAAATCCCATCGATGCCTTCCTGGCACAACGGCTTGCCAAAGAAGGACTCAAGTACTCACCGGAAGCCGATGCCGCCACCCTCATCCGCCGCGTGGCTCTGGATGTGACAGGCCTGCCGCCGACACTCGAAGAGCTGGCGCGCTTCCAGTCGAAACTCAACACGAAGGACATATCACTCAATGCTTTCACCGAACTCGTCGATCATTACATCGCCAAACCAGGCTACGGCGAGCACTGGGCGCGTGAGTGGCTGGATCTGGCGCGCTATGCCGACAGCGCGGGTTATCCCAGCGATCCCGGGCGGGAGATCTGGAGCTACCGCGACTGGGTGATCCGGGCGCTGAATGCCAACATGCCGTTCGATCAATTCACGATTGAGCAGCTCGCCGGTGATCTGCTGTTGGACAAAAGGATGCAGGCGGAAGGTGGAAAAAGGAAGGACGATCCCGCTTTCTTCGGCGCGGATCTCCACCCGGCATCGTTCATTCCCCAGTCTTCCTCGGACCTGCTGATCGCCACGGCATTTCACCGGAACACGATGACGCAGAATGAAGGCGGCACGAGCGATGAGGAGTTTCGCAGCGCGGCCGTGGTGGACCGGGTGAACACCACCTATGCCGTCTGGATGGGCACCACGATGGCCTGTGCGCAGTGTCACACCCACAAGTATGACCCGTTGACGAACAAAGAGTATTTCCAGTCCTACGCGTTCTTCAACCAGAGCGCCGATGCCGACCGCAAGGACGAGTCGCCACTGCATTCGTTCGACACGCCGGAGCTGGAGCGTGAGAAGCAGCAGATGCAGACGGAGCTGGCGTCGATTCAGGCCAGGTTTGCCAAACCGGAGCCGAAGTGGCTGGCCGGACTTGCGGCGTGGGAGAAGATGTTCAGCCGCGATCTTGTCTGGCAGAAACCACAACCGGTCAAAGTGACGACGCAGAGCGGCCAGCAGGCGGTGATCGCCGCTGATGGCATCCTTTCCATTTCAAAGACCAGCGATACAGATAGTTATACCGTGGACCTGCCGGTGTCGGCCGGAAAGATCAGCGCAGTGCGGTTGGAGACGCTGCCGGCACCGGGTTTCGGCAATTTCGTGCTGACCGAAGTGAAGGCCCAGCTGGTGCCTCCCGCCAGTCAGCCGGCACCACTCGCCCGTGTTGTGAGGGTGGAACTGCCGGGCAGGGGCAAGATGCTCCAGCTTGCCGAAGTGCAGGTCTTCAGTGGCGGGGAAAACGTCGCTCTGCGCCGTCCGGCGAAGCAGAGCAGCACCTACACCGATGCCATGGCGAAGCGTGCCGTGGACGGCACCACGGACGGAGAATATGCCAAAGGCAGCGTGGCCCACACCTCGGGCAAGGAAATGGATCCGTGGTGGGAGGTGGAACTCAAAGGCGATCTTCCGATTGAACGCGTCGTTGTTTGGAATCGCACGGATGGCGGTGCGGGCAGCCGGCTCGAAGGTTTTCGTGTGGTGCTGCTGGATGCCAAACGGCAAACCATCTGGAAGAGCGAGCCGACTGCGGCGCCTGTGAAGGACAAGGCTTTTGCGATCGGCGGTCCCGTGTCCATCGCCTTCACGACCGCGCTGGCTGACTATGAGCAGGAAGGCTTCAGCGCGGCCTCACTGCTTCAGCCGAAAAACAAAAAGCAGCAGGGCTGGGCGGTGGGTGGCGCGACCGACAAGCCGCACACGCTCACCTTGCTTTGTGCCTCACCCGTGGTGGTGACGGCGGGCTCGGTTCTCCGCATCCAGTTGACGCAGAAGTCCGAGTTCAAAAAGCACACGCTGGGCCGGTTCAGGCTTGGCTTCACGGACGATGATCAAGTGCAGCAGGTGACGGCGCTGCCGTCATCGATCCTCGCCGCAGTGACCGCAGGCGCGGCGAAACGCACCCCGGCGCAGCAGCATGAAATCACCGACTACTACCTGCGCAATGTGGCCAAAGAAACAGCGGCAGAGCGCCTTCGCCTCGCGGCTCTGGACAAGCAACTCGCAGCGCTCAAACCGGTGACGGTGCCGGTCATGAAGGATCTGACCGGCAAGGAGCGCCGCAAGACACAGATGCAGATGCGTGGAAACTGGCAGGTGCTCGGTGATGAAGTGAGCGAAGGCACGCCGGCCGTCTTTCCGCCACTGCCAGCCGATGCGCCCAAGGACCGTCTGCTGCTGGCAAAATGGATCGTCAGCCGTGACAATCCGCTCACCGCGCGAGTCACTGTGAACCGCATGTGGGAGAGCCTCTTCGGCACCGGCATCGTGCGCACGAGCGAGGAGTTCGGCAGTCAGGGTGATCTGCCATTGCATCCGGAGCTGCTTGACTGGCTGGCGGCTGACTTCATGGAAAACGGCTGGGATGTGAAACGCACGCTCAAGCTCATGCTCATGACCCGGGCTTACCGTCAGGACTCGCGCAGCACGCCGGAGTTGAATGAGCGCGATCCTGTCAACCGCCTGCTCGCGCGCGGCCCGCGCTTCCGGCCCACCGGCGAGCTGATGCGCGATCAGGCTCTGGCTGTCAGTGGATTGCTGAGCCCGAAGATGTTTGGCAAACCCGTGCGCCCGCTGCGTCCGAATCTCGGACTCACCACCGCTTTTGGCGGCACGAATGACTGGGTCACCAGTGAAGGGGAGGACCGGCACCGCCGCAGTCTCTACACCGAAACCAAACGCAACAGCCCCTACCCGAGCTTCACCACCTTTGATGCCACGAACCGTGAAGTGTGCAGCATCCGCCGCGGCCGCACGAACACGCCGCTGCAGGCCTTTGTGACGCTGAATGATCCGGTCTTTGTCGAGACCAATCAGGCCATGGCGCGGAGGGTCCTCAAGGAGGCCAAGGACTCGCCAAGCAGGATCGGGCTCATGTTCAAACTGTGTGTCTCGCGCGATCCGGAGGCCAGGGAACTGGCCGCGCTGACGCGACTGCATGATGAAAGTCTCGCCCAGTTCCGGGCCAGTGCGGAAGAGGCCGCCAGGATGGCCACTGAAACCATCGGCCCGGCACCCAAGGATGCCGACATCGCCGAACTCGCCGCGTGGACGACTGTGGCAAATGTGGTGATGAACATGGATGAGTTCTTGATGCGGCGGTAAGTGAAACGAAAGTCGCTTTCATGACTCCCCTCCATCATCTTCGCGCCGGCATCATTGGCACAGGCTTCATCGGCCCGGTTCACATCGAGGCGCTGAAGCGTCTGGGCATTCAAATCACCGCCGTTTGCGGCTCGTCCGCGAGCGCCCGGAAAATTGGCGACCTGTGGGGCATCCCGGAAGTGTATGGCGACTACGATCACGAGGCCATGTATGCCAGTCCGAATGTGGATGTGGTTCACATCACCTCGCCTAACAAAGTGCATGTGGAGCAGTGCCTGCAGGCCCTGGAAATGGGCAAGCATGTCATCTGTGAAAAGCCGCTCGGCATGACGGCCGCCGAAACCGCCAAAGTGGTCGAGGCCGTGCGGAAGGGTGGCAAAAAAGGCCCCGTCTTTGCCGTGAACTACATGTGTCGCTTCTTCCCGGCGGTGCTGCAAATGCGCGCGATGGTCGAGCGTGGTGATCTGGGGAAAATCATTCACGTGCAGGGCACGTTTTTCCAGGACTGGCTGCTGCATGAGACCGACTACAACTGGCGCGTGCTCGCCAGTGAAGGCGGCAAACTGCGTGCGGTGGGTGATATCGGCACGCACTGGATCGATGCCGTCAGCTTCATCCTCGGAGCCAGGGCTAAAAGCGTGTTTGCCCACATCGAGACGTTTCACAAACAGCGTCTGCGTCCGAGGGGCGAGGTGCAGACCTTCACCAAAGAGAGCCGGAAAGCCATGATGCCCTACAAGGTGGACACCGAGGATTTCGGCAGCGTGCTGCTCAAGTTCGGCAAAGCCAGTCATGGCAACGCGGATGGCGTGCATGCCAATGCCTGCATCTCGCAGGTCGCCGCCGGTTCAAAATGCAATCTGAACCTTGGCGTTTACGGCACCAAAGGCAGCGTGCGCTGGGATCTTCAGCAGCCGAATGAAATCATCTTCGGACGGCGTGATGAACCCAATCAGATCCTCCAGCGCGGCACACCGGGCTTCATGGAAGATGTGGCCAATTTCACCGACTATCCCGGCGGTCATCCGGAAGGGTTCAGCGATGCGCACAAGATGCATTACCGCGCCGTCTATGAACACATCGCCAGCGGCAAAAAAACACCAGCGCTCTTCGCCACAGCGGCCGATGGCCACCACGAAGTGAAACTGTGTGAAGCCATCCTCCAGAGCAGCAAAGCGAAGACCTGGGTCAAGGTTTAGCCCTTAGCCCGCGCGCCTTCGCTGCCGGTGCCCGCGGGCTCGCGCCAGGCAAAGCGTTTCAGCCATGGATTCGCTTTGCCTTCCACGGCATCGGCGATCAGTCCGCCGAGCACGGGAGTGAATTTGAAAGCGTGGCCTGAGTCTCCGCCTGCGATGACCAGGCCCGGATGAGCGGGATCATGATCGATCAAAAAGTGCCCGTCGAAACTGTCGCCATAGAGGCAGATGCGCGTGCCGGCCAGGGGCGCATCAGCGAGAGCGGGGAAGGTTTCTCTCAAGAACTGACGGAAGCGCGCTTCTTCGCCCTGCGGCATGATGCGCACGTCGCCGGCACGCACCCGGCGGCCCGGGCCATGATTCGCCACTTTGACGATGCCCTCTGCATTGGCTGGAAAGCCATACCAGCCGGTGAGTCCGATGTCAGCAGCCCATACCGGGAAAGCAGGCGCCTGATACGTCCCGGGGTCTGCCGGCCGGAAATGAAACACCGGCTGCGCAGTGGCCCAAAGCCGGTCACTCAGCCATGGCAGATATTCCGTGGTCCAGGCTCCGAGTGCAGAGACGGTGACATCAGCGTGCCACTTCCGTCCGCTGGCGTCCTGCATGCCGCAGATCTTTTCACCGTCCTGAATCCAGGAGCCAAAAGGCACCTTCTCATGAATCGCCACGCCAGCCGTCAGCGCGTCTTGTTTGAGCCGCATCACCACACGCCCGCTCTCAGCCCAGCCGCCGCGCGGATTGAGATAACCATTCGGGAAGGAATCTGCCGCCCAATGCGGATGCGCCACCCTCAGTTCATGGCTGCCCATGCGCTCAAGCCGGTGTCCGCGTGCCGAAAGAAAGGCGTGGCTGTCGTGCTCAAAAGAGCCCGGCTGCATGCCGCCACGGGTCATGATCAGAAAACCATCTTCGTGATACAGCTCCTGCCCCCAGCGTGCATTCCACTCATGCCAGCGCTGAATCGAAAGCTCGCCCATGGCGGTGTATTGTTCATCGCTGCCATAATCCATGCGCACGACTTTGCTGATGTCGGTGGATGCGGCGTCGGGATGCGGGATGCCGCCCGCATCCAGCAGTGTCACGTCCCAGCCGCGGGCGCGAAGCTCCAGTGCCGCTGTGAGGCCAAACGTGCCGCCGCCGAGAATGAGTGCCGATGAATTCATGAAGCCAGGTCATCATACGGCGCGAAAAAACGCAATCTCAGGCTGCATGGAGTCCGGGTGATCACCCGGGCAGATCGATTGCCCTGCTTGCCGCATCCCGCAGGAATTTCAGTTCGAGGTTGTTCACACCACTTCGCAAATGCAGCAGGTTGGTCTGGTCTTTGAAGAGGTCTAACAAAACGGAATGCCTGAGGGTCACTCCGGAGAGACAGGAGACCAGCGGCAGCTCAAAATGCAGGGTGACCGTTGGATCATCGGTCCTGTCGCTCCCGGACTCGCGTCCGACCCATTCGATGCCGGCAGTCTTGCCGGTGACTTCGGTGAGGACAAAGGTTTTGGTTAGGTAGGACTGGATTTGGGCGTCGAACTCGGCGGCGGGAGTTTTGGCAATGGACATGTGCCGCTCTGAATGCCGCATGAGCGCCAGCTCCAGATCGTCCGTGAACACCGTGAGGCTGACTTCGAGCTTTTGAGTTTTGGGATTGTATTCGGCCTCGGCGGTCGACTGGTGCATCGAGTGAGCCTGCGCCCAGCCCGCTGCGCCCAGGCAGAGGGCGGCGGTGATGAGGCTACTTCTTTTCATCGGTCTTTTTCTCCGGCTTGGTCAGCTCGCGCATCGGGTTTGGAGCCTTGTCCTCCTTGAAGAGCTGGAATTTGCTTTTCACGGGGCGGCGCGGCCAGAAGTTGTTTTCCACATCGGTGTCCACCAGCTCCTGACGCGGATCAAAGGTGACGGATTTGAGTTCCTTTTTCGTGAACAGAAGCTTGGAGGCCTTTTCAGTGTTGAAGCGCCAGATTTCAGCCGGAAGCTTCAACTCCTCGCTGCTGCCATCGGTGTAATCGATCTTCAAAATGAGCGGCGTGACGAGTCCGCCGGCGTTGCGGAATTCGATGACGTAGAAATTGTGCGTGGTCTGAAGCAGCGCGTGGTCGATCTCCTCTTCCTTCAGTTCCTTGACCAGGGCCTCGAACTTTTTCTTCTCGCTTGGCAGCACGGTGGCCTCGTCAAAGCCGTCATAGAAATCCTTGAGTTCAGGGAAGCGGTCCACGCGCTTTGGCAGCGGGTAGTTGCGCTCCCTGGTGAGAGTCTGGGGCAGTTCCTCCTTCTCCCGTTTTTTCTTGGGCTTTTCGATGGCCGGATCACGCGAGTCGAGCTGCAGCCACTTCACTTCATCAATCGAGACATCGACGTGATCGGTGCTGTAAAACCAGCCCTGCCAGAACCAGTCGAGATCGACGCCGCTGGCGTCCTCCATCGTGCGGAAGAAGTCGGAGGGCGTGGGCCGCTTGAACATCCAGCGCCGGGCGTAAGTCTTGAAGGCGTGATCAAAGGCCTCGCGGCCGAGAATGTGCTCGCGCAGGAGAGTCAGCGCCGCCGTTGGCTGGCCGTAGGCGTTTGGGCCGAGGTCGGCGATGGACTCGGAGTTGGTCATCACCGGCACACGATCTTTGAGGCGCATGTAATCCACCATGCCGCGTCCATCACGGCGGTGATTCCAGTCATTCTCCCATTCCTCCTCGGCCAGGTATTCGACAAACGAGTTCAGGCCCTCGTCCATCCACGTCCACTGCCGCTCATCGCTGTTCACGATCATCGGGAAAAAGTTGTGCCCCACTTCGTGAATCACGACACCGATCAGCGCATACTTCGTGCGCTCCGGATAGGTGCCGTCCTTTTCCGGGCGCGGTCCGTTGAAGCAGATCATCGGGTATTCCATGCCGCCCACCGGTCCGTTCACCGACCACGCGACGGGATATGGATAAGCAAAAGTGTAGCGCGAGTAGGTCTGGATCGTGTGGGCGATGGCATGCGTCGAATACTTGTCCCACAGCGGCATGGCCTCCTTTGGATAGAGCGACATCGCCATCACGGGTTTGCCGTTCACCATGGCTCCCTCAACTGCCATCGCGTCCCACGCAAACTTGCGTGACGAGGCAAAGGCAAAATCACGCACCTTGTCCGCGTGAAACACCCAGGTTTTCCGGCCCTTCGGCTTGTTTTTTTCCGCCGCTTTTGCTTCCTCCGGCGTGACGATGAACAAGGGCTTCTTCGTTTCACCCTGCGCCGTTTTGAGCCGCTCACGCTGGATGGCGGTCAACACTTCCCCGGGATTCTGCAGGGCGCCCGTGGCAGCGACGAGATGATCGTCGGGCACGGTGAGTCTGACTTTGTAGTTGCCGAACTCGAGTGTGAACTCGCCCGTGCCGAGGAACTGCTTGTTGATCCAGCCGGCGTAGTCCGTGTAGGCCGCCATGCGCGGGAACCACTGGGCGATGGTGTAGATGCAGTTGCCATCCTCCTTGAAGAACTCGTAGCCCGTGCGCGCATTGAGATGCCTGCAGTCATTGACCGGATAACTCCACGCGATCTTGAACACGAAATCCGCGCCCGGCGCCAGGGGTGCGGGCAGGTCGAGCCGCATCATCGTTTTCACAATCGAGTGCGGCAGTGCTTCACCCCTGGCATCGGTGAGCTTGAGGATCTTCATTTCGCCGTCGTATTTCTCATAGGTCAGCAGGCGGTCGAGCGCCGAGTAGGTGATCTTGGCCGGGTCGATTCCACGTTTTGTGTTAGGCGCGGCGCGCGAGTCCGCCTGGTGCGAGAGATAATTCTGATCGAGCTGCACCCAGAGGTACTCCAGGGCATCGGGTGAGGCGTTGTGATAGGTCACCGTGGCATCCGCGCTGATGCTGCGCTTCACGTCGTCCAGCTCCACGCTGATATCGTAGTCCGCCGTGTTCTGCCAGTATGCCGCCCCTGGCGCTCCGGAGGCGATCCGCTGCGCCGATGGCGTCGGTATCGTCTGATCCAGCTGCTGAAATTTCTGCACCTGGGCTCCAGATTCAGCGAAGGCAAATGACAGGACGGAGAAAAGGAAAAACAGAAAGTGTTTCATCGTGCGCCATTGTTCAGACCCGGGGCGGCTTGGCAATCCCGGATTGAGGTCGAAACTTTCTTGCCGGCCGCACCCAAGTCTGATTGCATCCGTTCCATGAATCCTCCCTCTGACGCACTGTCCCGCCGCGATGCACTCAAGGCCACCATCGCTTCCGTTGGCCTTGGCGCGCTTGCTTTTGAACCTGCGCGTGCCGCTCCCGCCACCGCGCCGGACATCCGGCGCGGAGCGGTGAAAAAGTATGACATGCTCAAGTCGATCAACCTGTGGGCGTTTCCGTATCCTGAACGCATGACGCTGAGGGAATGCATGCAACTGGCCAAGGACGCGGGCTTTGACGGGATCGAGCTGAACTATGATCTCGACAACGACCTCTCGCCAAAACACGGCACGCAGGACTACCGGGCGATCCGCAAGATGGCGGATGAGATTGGCATTCAGATCAGCGGGTTGTGCTCATTTCTGTTTTGGCCGTATCCACTGACGAGCAATGATCCGGCCAAGCGCGCGCAAGGCCTTGAGCTCGCCGGGAAGATCGCTCAGGCGGCGCATGATCTCGGTGTCGAAAACGTGCTCGTGGTGCCCGGTGCGGTGCACATCCCGTGGCGCACGGATCATGAGCCGGTGGCCAACGACGTGTGTGATCAGCGCGCGCGTGAAGCCGTGGGTCAGCTCGCGAAGCAGGCGGAAAAATTGAAGGTGTGCCTGAACATCGAAAACATCTTCTTCAACGGCTACCTCATGACGCCGATGGAGATGAACGCCTTCGTGGACAGCTTCAGCAGCGAGCATGTGCGGGTGCATTTCGACACGGGCAACATCTCGATGTTCCAGTTCCCCGAGCATTGGGCCAACATTCTCGGCAAGCGCACCAAAAATGTACATTTGAAGGAGTTCACCAAGAAGGGGACGGATTTCTCTCTCGAAACCTTCCGCCCGCTGCTCGACGGCACCACCAACTGGCCGGCGGTGACCGACGCGCTCGCGGAGACCGGTTACAAGGGGTTCCTGACCTTCGAGTACTTCCACCCCTACACGCACTATCCGGAGGCGCTGATCTGGCAGACCTCCGACTCGCTGGACCGCATCCTGGGTCGCAAATCTTGAGGCTTGGGAGAAAAAACGAATGACTTGCGGTCACGCCTGCGTTTTGCAAGTCTCCAGAACCTTTGACTGTGGAGCTCCACGGTCCTGACCAGAAGCCATGAATTTCCGCTCCAGATCATCCACTCACACGCCGTTTTCGCGGCTGGTGCATGGGTTTCTGCTGTTGGGGTGGCTGCTGTCTTACCAGGGTATTGCCCCGGTTTTGATGCTGATTCTTGACGGGCATCACATGGTGAAAGCCTGCTCCTCACAGCATGGAGAAATGAGAGTGGTGCTTGGTCATGAAACGGAAGCCGGACAGCAGACTGGCGGCGCGCATCAGACGACCTGCGCCATGGATCCGGCATCATCCGAAGCTGGCAAACCGGACCACGTGTTTTTCTTCCAATCGGTGGAGGATGCTTCCCGTCAGATGCGCCGGCTGGCGCTGCATGTGCCGCAGATCACTTCTGCGGTTTCAATCTCCTGCTTCATTTTCAAATTGCCGGTCGTGGTCCAAAGGACGCATTCCATCCGGTTCAGGCAGGTTCCTGCATGGTCTCCCGGCCTTGAAGTGAGGTTCGGCATGGCAGTCATGCGGTGTTGAAATAGGGCCTTCACCAGCCCGGTCCTGATCCGCCATGACGGATTGTCTCTGCCTCCCGCCCATGCCCCGGCGGGCAATCCCATCAACCCCTGATATTTTCGAACCCGCAACTCATGAAAACGACTTACCGCACTCTCAATTTTTCACTCTTTTGGCTATTCACGATCACGGCATCCGCCGATCCCGTCAGTGTCATCTCCCTCGTCAACAAGGCTCTCGCCACCCATCCGGAACTTCGTTATTACGAGGCGCAGATCGATGTGGCACAGGGCGGCAAAACCAAGGCGGGAGAGATAAAAAACCCCGAGCTCATGACCGGAGTCGGCAACTGGCGCGTGCGTGATCTTGCCACGAACAAACTCACCAACGGTCCCACCTGGGCCGTGCAGCTCACGCAGACGTTCGAATGGCCCGGCCGCCTTTCGCTGCGCAAAGCGATCGCACAAAAAGACATCGAGCTTGCCCTGCTCGGTCTGGATCAGTTCCGTGCGGCGCTGGCCGCACGCGTGCGCACCATCTCGTGGAAGATGCTCGCCGCGCAGGAGAAAACGCGCGCCACTGAAGAGGTGGCAAAACGTTTCAAATCACTCTCTGAAGTTCTGCTTCAGCGTGATCCGGCCGGCGCGGCACCGCGTCTTGAAGCGCGCATCATCCAGGCCAATGCCCTCAACCTCGGCGCGGAGGCCACGCTTGCCCGCAATGAACTCGAAAGCGCCCGTTTTGAGTTGAATCAACTCCTCGGCGAGAAGGCCGAACATCCGCTGGAACTGCGCATGGAAAACATCACCTTGAATCCGCCGCCTGAGCTGGAGGCACTGCTCGCTGAGGCGCGCAGGAAGAACTTTGATCTCCGGGCCCGCATCCTCGATGTCGAGCAGCAGGGTTATGCGGTGCAGCTCGCGCAAAACGAACGCTGGCCATCCATCACCGTGGTGCCGTTCATTCAGAAGCAAACGAACAACACACGCGAAACACAGGTCGGCATCGGACTCTCCATCCCCCTGCCGCTTTGGAATCGTAACAAAGGCGCGATCGAAGCCAGCAAGGCCAGGGAAGTTCAGGCCGAGGTCATGCTCACGGCGCAGATGCGCCAGCTCGAGCGCGACGTCGCCGCACAGTCCAGTCATTACCGACATCATGTCGAGGAACTCGCCAAATGGCCGGGCGACACGCTCGAGAGCTTTCGCAAGGCTGCCGCCGAAGCCGATGAGCACTACCGGCTCGGCGCACTTCCGTTGTCGACCTACACGGAGCTGCAACGGCAATATGTCGGTTCAGTCGCCGCCGTTCTCGCATCTCAGCTCGCTGCTGTGGATGCGCGTCTGCAACTCGAGCAGCTCACCGGCACCAAGCTGGCGCAGTGAGCCGCATGGCGTCCCTCAACTTTTGCTTCTGCGGCCATGCTCAATTTCATTCTTGAATTCTCTGTCCGCCAGCGTGCCCTCGTGCTGCTCGGCGCATTCGGCCTGCTCGGTGCAGGCATCTATTCCCTCATGCATCTGCCCATTGATGCGGTTCCGGATCTGACCGGCCCGCAGGTGCAGGTGAACGTCGCCGTGCCGGCCCTCGCCCCCGAGGAATCCGAGCGCGCGGTCACCCGTCCCATCGAAATGTCGCTCTCAGGCATGCCCGGTGTCCTGGATTCGCGTTCCATCACCAAATTCGGCCTCAGTCAGGTCACGATCGATTTTGAAGACGGCACCGACATCTTTCGCGCCCGGCAGCTCGTGACCGAGCGGCTCACTGGCGTGATGCAGGAGCTGCCGCCGGGCAGCACGCTCAGTCTGGCACCGATCAGCACGGGCCTGGGCGAAATCTTTTACTACACCGTGCATTGGAAAAAGGATGCCAAAGAACGGCCCGCCGATGAACGGGAGGGCTTGATGCGCTTGTGGGAAACGCACGAGTACATTGTGAAACCGATGCTGCGCACCGTGCAGGGTGTGGCTGAAATCAACAGCAACGGCGGGCATCAACGCCAGGTCACTGTTGAGCCGATGCTGGACAAACTGAAGTCCGCCAACATGACGGTCGGTGAACTCGCGGATATCATCCGTGGCAACGTCGAAAACGCCGGTGGCGGTGTGATCAATCGTGATGGCGAGCAGATGACCATCCGCAGTGTGGGTCGAGTCAGCACGGCGGAAGAAATCGCCAACCTGCCGATCAAGTTTGGTGCGGCAGTGGAGCCGCTGCGGGTCAAAGACCTTGCCAAAGTTCAGTGGGGTGCCGGTTTCCGCGGTGGAGCGGCGACCATGGATGGTGAGGAAGTGGTGCTCGGCACGGTGATGATGCTCATGGGACAAAATGCCCGCACCGTCTGCCACCGCGTGGCTCCGCGGCTGGAAGAGGTCCGCACCAAACTCCCTCCGGGCATGGATGTGACCATTGTGTATGAACGGTCCGATCTCGTGGAGGCGACGGTGGGAACGGTGGAAAAGAATCTCGTCGAAGGTGCCGTGCTGGTCATCGTCGTGCTCCTGGTTTTGCTCGGCAACTGGCGGGCCGCGATCATTGTGGCGCTGGCGATTCCACTATCCTTCCTTTTCGCGATTTGCGGCATGGTTCAGGGCGGATGGTCGGGTAACTTGATGAGCCTGGGAGCCGTAGATTTCGGGCTGATTATTGATGGGGCCGTCGTGATGGTTGAAAACATCGTCCGCAGGCTCGGCATGAAGCAGCATCACCTTGGCCGCACGCTCACGCGTGAGGAGCGCTCGCGTGAAGTGCTCGCTGCCAG
>CAJCCF010000183.1 GCA_903960845.1 uncultured Verrucomicrobiota bacterium
GCCGAGCGCGATCATTTGGAAGGCGTGCTCGCCGCTGAGGCGGTGGCCAAGGAGGCTCGGGGTAAAATATCGGTCTTGCAGGCCCTGCGTTTGCCGGCGGTGTGGTTGCTGGTGATCGGCGTGCTGGTGGGCAACAGCGGTGGTTATGCGCTGACATTCTGGCTTCCGACCACGGTGAAGAATCTCTCCGGTGGTTCCGATCAAATGACGCTGCTTTACAGTGGCATCTACTACACCTGCGGCATCGTCAGCGTGCTTATCTCCGGCCAGACCGCAGACAGAACAGGTGATCGCAAATGGCACGCGGCGGGCGGCATGATCGCCACCGGCATATTCCTCCTGTGCAGCACGATTCCGGGGCAAGGATTCGGCACGCAGATGATCTGGCTCTGCCTCACCGCGCTGGGCGCGTTCTTCTGGATCGCACCGTTTTGGACGCTGCCATCGCTCACGCTCACCGCCTCAGCCGCCGCAGTGGCCACCGGTTTGATCAACATGGGTGCGAACCTCGCCGGCTACGCAGGCAACCACGTCACCGGCTGGCTGCGCACGCACGGCTACGGCGAAATGCAGTGCCTCCACTTCCTCGCCGCCTGTTTCATCAGCGGCGGCATCATCATCAGCTTTCTGCGCCTCAAACCGCGCAGGCTGGAGTGATGGAGCAATGGAGTGGTGCACCACTCCAATTTCTCCATTTCTCCATCAATCCACTTCTCCATCAATCCACTCGTTCATGACCTCATCCCCCTTTCAACTCTACCGCTCCATGCTCACGATCCGCATGGTGGAAGAACGTCTCGCGAAATCGCATCAGCGTGGGCTCATCCCCGGAGCCTGCCACACCTATGTTGGCGAGGAAGCCATCGCCACGGCTGTGTGCGCGCATTTGCATGAAGCAGATGCCGTCTTCAGCACGCATCGCGGTCATGGTCATGCGCTCGCCAAAGGCATGGAGCCATGCCAGCTCATGGCGGAACTCTATGGTCGTGAGACAGGCTGCTCGCGCGGACGCGGTGGCTCCATGCATCTGTTTGCGCCGGAGATCGGCATGATGGGCACCAGTGGCATCGTCGGTCCCTGCATCCTGCAGGCAACCGGCGCGGGCTACAGTTCATTGATCATGAAGACGGGCAACGTGGGTGTCGCCTTCTTCGGCGATGGCGCGGCGAACAATGGCGCGTTTCACGAAGGCCTGAACATGGCGAGCATCTGGAAGCTTCCTGTGCTGTTCGTGTGCGAGAACAATCAGTTCGCCACCGAGGTTCCGTTTTCGACTGTCGCGGGCAATCCCAACGTGGCAGCGCGTGGCGCGGCTTATGGCATCGCCAGCTTTGAAGTGGATGGCAATGATGTGCTGGCCGTGGAAGCCACCGCCCGCGAGGCCGTGAAGCGTGCCCGCAACGGCGAAGGACCCACGCTCATCGAATGCAAAACCTACCGCACTCGCGCGCACGCCGAAGGCATGGGCGACTTCACCTATCGCACCCGTGAAGATGTGGAGAAATGGAAGGCGCAGTGTCCCATCGCGCGGCTGAAAAAACATCTGCTCGATCAAAAGCTCGCGAGCGAGAAAGAGCTCGCTGCCATCGAACAGGAGGTCGCCGAACTGACCGAAACGTCGCATGAGTTTGCCGAAAAGAGCGCCTATCCGACGGCCGGGAGCGCCACCACGCATGTCTATGCATTGTCCTCAGGTGCCGCCCATCGCGATGCACCGGCGGATACTCCTGGGACACGCGAGCTGACCTTCATGAAGGCCACGCTCGAGGCGCTGACCGAGGAGATGGCGCGCAATCCAAAGATCTTTGTCATGGGCGAAGGCATTGGCGTGCGCGGTGGCAACTTCGCCACCACCAGCGGCCTGTTTGCCATCCATGGGCCCGAACGGCTGCGTGACACGCCGATTTGCGAGCGCGGTTTTGTCGGGCTCGCAGGCGGTGCGGCGATGACCGGAACTCGACCCGTGATTGACTTCATGTTCGCCGATTTCGTGCTCGATTCCGTTGGCGAGATCGTCAATCAGATCGCCAAGATGCAATACATGAGCAGCGGGCGATTAAAGATGCCCGTGCTGCTGCGCGGTTGCATCGGCATCGGTCACGCGGCTGCCACCCACCACAGCGGCAGCTACTACGCGATGTATGCGCACTTCCCCGGCCTGCGTGTCGTGGTGCCATCATCGCCGCGCGATGCCAAAGGCCTGCTGAAAACTGCGCTCACCTGTGACGATCCCGTGCTCTTCCTTGAACACCGCGAACTGATGTCCGTGAAAGGCCCCGTGCCGGAAGAGGAATACTTCATCGATTTCGGCAAAGCCGCCGTCGTGCGCGAAGGCAGTGATGTCACCGTCGTCGCGCTCGCGCTCATGGTTCACAAGACGCTGCAAGCCTGCGAGACACTCGCCAAAGAAGGCATCTCGGTGGAACTCATCGACCCGCGCACCGTTGCACCGCTGGATGTCGAAACGATCCTGGCCTCTGTCGCCAAAACAGGTCGACTGATCATCGTGGACGAAGACTTCGCCCATTGCGGCATCGGGGCGGAAATCGCCGCGCAACTCGCGGATCGCGGCTTCGATGATCTTGATGCCCCCATTCGCCGACTCAACGGCAAACCCTCCCCCACGCCCTACAGCCCCACGCTCGAGGCCGCCGTGGTGCCGAATGCTGAAACCATCGCGCAGGCGATCCGTGAACTGTGCGCCGAATAGATCAACGTCATGCCCATCCACATCACATTACCCCGGCTCGGCTGGTCCATGGAGGAAGGCAAATTCCTCGCATGGTTAAAACGGGATGGTGACGCCATCAAAGAGGGCGATCCCATCTTCACCCTGGAAAGCGACAAAGCCGCGCAAGAGGTCGAAGCCATCGACAGCGGCATCCTGCACATCCCGCCCAATGGTCCCCAACCCGGCGACGTCATCAAAGTCGGCCACGTGCTCGGCTACTTGCTCGCTGAAGGCGAGAGCGCACCTGTGTCGAGCGCACAGGTTTCCAATCAAGCTGAAGAGAAAGCAAAAGACTCGGGGCCAAAGAACCTCATTCATTCTCCTGCCCCCATTCTCCTGCCTACAAAGACCGGCACTGAGACACCCGCCAGTCCCCGCGCCCGCCGAGCCGCCAAAGAGCACCGCGTTGACCTCATCACACTCACACCCACTGGCAAAGGCGGACGCATCCGCGAGCGCGATGTCCTGGCAGCTTCCACCAACTCAATGCCGACCTCCACGCGTGAGGTTCCCATCACCTCAATGCGCCGGGCCATTGCCACGCGCATGGTCAACAGCCTCAGCAACACCGCGCCAGTCACCATCACCTGCCGTTGTGATGCGACGAATCTCGTGGCGCTGCGCCAGCAACTCAAAGCCGGCGGTTCCAGCATCCTTCCAGGCTTCACTGACATCATCGCCAAGATCACCGCCAGCGCCCTGCACACGCATCCGATGCTCACTGCACGCTGGGACACGGATCGGTTGCTCATGCCTGAGCAGATCCACATCGGCATCGCGGTAGACACCGACGCGGGCTTGCTGGTGCCAGTGCTGCGTGATGTTGTGACCACATCCCTGACCGCCATCGCCGCCCAGTCCAGACAACTCATTGAGGCTGCACGCGCAGGCCGTTTGAGTGCTGCTGACATGCAGGGCGGATGCTTCACCATCACCAACCTCGGAAGTTTTGGCATCGAAGCCTTCACGCCCATCATCAACTATCCGGAAGTCGCCATTCTAGGCCTTGGAGCCATCATTTGGGAACCTGTCAGTCTCGAAGACGGCACGCTTACGAGCCGCCAGCAAATGACCCTCAGCCTCACCTTCGATCATCGCATCCTCGACGGCGCTCCCGCCGCCCGCTTTCTTCAAACTCTGCGCCAGCGCATGGAAGAACCCTTTGCCTGGCTCTTCTGATTGAACTCCCCCAACAACTGATTATGCAAGCCAATCTCAAAGACCAAATCGCTCTCGTCACCGGAGCGGCCAACGGCATCGGCAAAGCCATCGCAGACCGCTTCGCCGCGAATGGAGCCACCGTTTTCTACACCGATGTCAATCAGGCCTCCGCCGAGGATGCGGCAAAGAGCGGAGGCTGTCACGCACTCGCTCTTGATGTCACCCGGCCCGATCAAATCAATGCCGCGATGCGCACCGTGATCGAACGCTGCGGACGCCTGGACATCGTCGTCAACAACGCAGGCATCAACACGTTCGCGCATCGCGTGACCATCGATGAGTTTCCGCGTGAGGAATGGGATCGCATCCTCGCCGTGGATCTCACCGGTCTGTACGAAGTCAGCCGCGCCGCCGCAAAGATCATGCGTCCGCAGCGCCGTGGTCGCATCATCAACATCTCGTCCATCGCCGGGGTTGTCCCGCTGCGCCTGCAATGTGCCTTCACCGCCGCCAAAGCCGGCGTCAATAATCTCACCCGCGCCATGGCCATCGAACTCGGCAGGGACGGCATCCTCGTCAACGCCATCGCCCCCGGTTCCATCATGACGGATGGCACGCGCAAGTTGTTCTATTCAAAAGACGGACTCTTCCATGAAAACGTCCAGCGCCTGATCGATCACATCCCTGTCGGCCGCCCCGGCAACCCTGAGGAGATCGCCGTCGCCGCACTCTTCCTCGCCGCACCCGAGAACACCTTCACCACCGGCCACATCCTCGTCGTCGATGGTGGCTGGACGGCCGGCTATCACCGCGACTTTTGAACCGCCCGGCCTGACAGATCAAACGGCAGGCGCTTCCTTTTTGAGGTGGCTGCTCAAAAAGCGGTCTGCCGAAAGAACCAAAAAATCATCCGCGTTTGGTCACTGGTATGACCTCCTACCACACAATCTTTTCATGCATGATCTCCACCGGATCAGAAAGACCACGGCTGAATGATTCAGATCAGAATTGCGGTGACCTCTCTGAATCTGCGGCAGGCCAAAAACAAAAACCATCTTCGGTGACCTAACCTGAATCACTCGCAACTCTCCATGAACATCACCGCACTCGATCGGCCCGCTTCCCTTGTTGAACGCGTCTGTCAGCAACTTGCCGAACTCATCCGCGGTGGCAGCACTGAAGAAGAGCGCTGGCTGCCCGGCGAGCGCTCCCTGGCTGAGAAGCTCGGAGTCAGCCGCACCGTTGTCCGCGAGGCGACGAAGCGCCTGGAGCAGCAGGGCATGCTGGAGATCCAGCACGGCACCGGCATCAAGATTGTGGACCGCCTGCACAGGCCTTTGAATGATTCACTGACCCTGCTGATTCCGGACATGGCCGACCGACTTCAGCAACTCAATGAGGCACGTCTCTCCATCGAGACTGATGCCGCATCTTCTGCCGCGCAGCGCGCCACCAAAGAGCAAATCAAGACCATGCGCCGCATTCAGACACAGCTGGAAAAAGCACCGGACAATGCCGCCGCCATCGAGGCTGATATTGCTGCGCATCATGCGATAGCAGACGCCAGCGGGAATCTGATTTACCGGCTCATCCTCGATTCGCTCGCCGAAATCGGTGTCACCAGCCGCCTGCGCACCATTGGCCGCATCGGCAAGAAGACCGCCATCGAGCACCATGAAGCCATTTTGTCCGCCATCGAGCGCCGTGATGCCGAAGCCGCCCGCGAGGCCATGCGCATTCACATCCTTGCCGCAGGTGAAGACATGGATTTGCCCGCTCTTAAAACCCGTAAGGCCAAGTGAGTTATGAAGTCTCTTTTTCTGTCCTCAATATTTTTGTCTTTAATCTGCTGCATCAATTCGCACGCTGACGACACCGCCTTCTTTGAGTCGAAGGTTCGACCGCTGCTCATTCAGCGCTGTTACGAATGCCATTCGCAAGACAGGAAGCTCAAAGGCGGCCTTGCCTTGGATTCAAAGTCCGGGTGGCAGACCGGTGGAGATCATGGCGCGGCGATCACGCCCGGTGATGTGGAGAAAAGCCTCATCATCAAAGCCGTTCGATATATCGACTCGGATCTTCAGATGCCCACCAAAGGCAAGTTGCCTGCGGAAGAGATCGCGATTCTGGAACAATGGGTGAAGATCGGGGCGCCTGATCCGCGCGCCGCAGAAGTGGCTGCGGCAGTTAAGAAGAAGCATGTGATTGATCTCAATGAAGGCAGGAAGTTCTGGGCCTTCCAACCTGTGAGTAATCCGAAGTCTCCGCTTGTGCGGGATGTCACATGGCCGCTCGATCCTTTGGATCATTTCATTCTCAAGCCGCTGGAAGCCAAGGGTATCAAGCCCGTCGCTGATGCTGATCGCTACACTTGGCTCCGTCGCGTGAGCATTGATCTCACGGGGCTTCCGCCAACAGAAGCCGATGTGCGGGGCTTTGAGCGCGACATCACGCCTCAGGCGTTCGAGAACGTGGTGGAACGTTTGTTAAACTCCAAAGCCTTCGGCGAACGCTGGGCACGGCACTGGCTCGATCTCACCGGTTATGCTGACATGATCGGCACGTCCAACAGCGTCTATGCCGAATATGCGTGGCGGTATCGCGACTACCTGATCAACGCCTTCAATGCCGACAAACCCTTCGATGAGTTCGTGCGCGAGCAGATCGCGGGGGATTTGATGCCTGCAAAGTCTGTCGAAGATCGCGCCGAGAACATCACCGCCACCGGTTTCTTGATGGTGGGCGACATCGAGATTGTGAACCCCGACAAGGCCAAAATGGAGACCGATCACATCGACTCCCAGATGATCAAAATCGGCCAGACTTTCATGAGCATGACCCTCGGCTGCGTACGTTGCCATGATCATAAGTTTGATCCTATCGGGGTTGAGGACTACTACGGCATCGCCGGCATGCTGCGCAGTTCACCCTCCTCCCACAAAATGCCGGACATGGGAGTGTGGAGCACTCTCAACAGCACCGCACTGCCTGAGACCCCGGATCAAATCGCTGCACGCAAGAAGCTCGAAGCCGAGAACGAACAACGCATTGCCAGCCTCAAGACGGAGCAACAAAAACTCACTCAAGAGAAAGCTGATGTGATCAAACAACTCGCTGTGGCTGGAACTCCAGCAGATTCAAAAAAGCCACAGATTGAAAACCAATCGGCTGGCCTCCCTGAATCTGCTGGAAAACTTGCTGGAGAAAAAGAAACCCTCACCAGGCGTCGCGACGACCTCGACGCTCAGATCAAGAAGCTCGCCGACACCATCAAACACGCCGAGTTCTTCAAGGACAAGACACCAAAGGCTTTCGCCATGAGCGATGGACTGAAGCCTGCTGACATGCCGATCTACGTGCGCGGCAATCCGTATGCGCCGAGCACCATCGTGCCGCGTGGAGCGGTTCGCGTGGCTTCGTGGGAGAAATTTCCGGCCATCCCTGCGGGCCAAAGCGGACGCCTTCAACTCGCTGACTGGCTTGCGGATCAGCGCAACCCGCTCACCGCCCGCGTGACCGTGAACCGCATCTGGCAAAAGCTCTTCGGCACCGGCATCGTGCCCAGCGTGGACTACTTCGGCACTCGTGGCGATGTGCCGACGAATCCTGAACTGCTCGATCATCTTGCCACGCGCTTCATGCGCAGTGGTTGGTCGCAGAAGCAGTTCCTGCGCTCACTCGTGCTCAGTCGCACCTATCGAATGAGCAGCGCGAACAACGTTGAAGCGATGATGATCGATCCCGAAAACAAACTCCTCTGGCGCATGAACCGCCAGCGTCTTGATGCCGAGGCTATGCGTGATGCCTTGCTTGCCATCAGCGGAGAACTCATCCGCGACAGCGGCGGCCCCGCGCTCGTGCTGGAGAATCCAGCGAACTGCGGCGCACTTGCCTTGAAAGGTGTCAATCCACCGAATTATGCGCACAAGATTCCCCGCCCATCGCAAGAGTTTGAGCGCACGATCTACCTTCCAGTGCTGCGCGGCGCCAGCGCCGGCCCGGATCGATTGCGGACCTTCTTCGATTTCGTCGATCCGGCGGGCATCGCCGGACAGAGAAATCAGACCGTAGTGCCCACGCAGTCGCTTTTCCTGCTCAGCAACGACCTCCTCCGCAAACGCGCCACCACGCTTGCCGACAAACTCATCGCCGCCCAGCCAAACGAACTCGCCCGCATCGAAGCTCTCTGGCTCTGCGTGCTGAACCGACCCATCAGCAGCAGCGAGCGCGAAGAGGTCACCGCCTTCCTCGGCAACGTGGAGCCCCTTATCAAAACCGTCAAAGGCCGCCCCGCCCTCGACTCCATCAAGTGGCGTGAACTCTGCCACAGCCTGCTGGCTTCAAATGAATTTGTGTTTCGTTTATGACAGAAAGATTGGAGACAGAAATATCCAATCCTTCTGTCTCAAATTTAGTTGTCTTTAGATAGTATGCCCATCGTCCCATCCATCAATGCCAGCCGCCTCTCTCAAAAGGAGTTTGGTGGGTTGGCCTATGAGGTGATGGACCATGTTTTTGCGATCCACAACGACTTCGGCCGTTTCTTTGATGAGAAGATATACAAGAAGGAACTGGCCGCGCGAATGAAGGGGGTTCAGTTGGAGGTGTTTGTCGATGTTGTGCATGGCACGTTCTCCAAGCGCTACTTTGCCGATGTGATCGTCCGCGATGGCGGGTTGTTTGAGTTCAAGGCTGCCGACGCCATTCATCCCAAACATCGTGGGCAGACCATCCATTATCTGCTGCTCTTCGACCTCGCTCACGGGAAAATCATCAACGTGCGCACGGATGAGGTGAAACATGAGTTTGTGAACTGCCATGGTCGTCTGGCCGATCTTCGAAATCCAAACATCATCGATAAGGCTTGGGATCGGACCACGCCAGGTGCCGAATCCTTCCGCGATACGCTCGCCGCGCTCATTCACGATCTGGGCACCGGACTCGATCTCGCCCTGTATGAAGAGGCTTTGGAGCACTTCTTTAACGCAATCCAGCCCCTCGTTTCATGTGTGCCCGTGTTTGGCGAAGGTGGTCATCTTGCCGATCAGCGCAAGAGGCTCGTCACCCCTGAGTCCGCGTTCAAGCTCACCGCTCTGTCCGATCCACCGGACAACCTCCACGCCCACGCCCGCAAACTCCTGCGCCACACACCACTCAAAGCCATCCACTGGGCTAACCTCACTCACGACCAAATCACACTCACCACCATCCATTCCTAATTTTTCTGTCTCAAATCTTTTTGTCGCCATGAACTCACTCATCACCCGCCGCCAACTTCTCCAGCGCACTGCCTGCGGCTTTGGCGCTCTTGCCTTGCAAGACATCGCCCGCGCGTCATCGAATCCGCTCGCGGCGCGGATCCCCGGCATGCTGCCAAAAGCCAAGCGCGTCATCTTCCTGTTCATGGGCGGCGGGCCGTCGCAGATGGATCTCTTCGATCCGAAGCCCTTCATTGAGCGCAAGCACGGGCAGAAGATCGACTCGCCGTTGCGCAAGGAAGTCACGCAGGTCGGCACCGAGCAGTTTCTCGCGCTCAAGGCCATGGCTCCGGTGCGGCCGCGTGGTCAGAGCGGCATGATGATCTCTGATTTGATGCCGCACCTCGCCACGGTGGCGGACGATATTTGTCTCCTGCGTGGCATGAACGCTGACAACCCGCAGCACGCGGGCGCGACCTTGCAATTTCACACCGGCACCTTTGCTGAAGTGCGCCCGTCCATGGGCGCGTGGGTCA
>CAJCCF010000184.1 GCA_903960845.1 uncultured Verrucomicrobiota bacterium
AACAGGAAGACGGCCGCCACCACAAGTCCCATGATGCCCTTCAGCCCCCCTTTGGGCCCAAAGGTATGAACCAGAAAGCCCCAAACACCGACTTCTTTGATCGTGAGGTAGAGCCAGACCAGAAAGGCTGAAATTGAAAGAGCCAGGGTCGCATTCAAATCGGCTGTGGGCGGACGAAGAAGAGGTTTGTCAACCTCGACAACCGAAAGAAGGCCGGCGGCGTCGGTGGCGTTTCCGAAACCAATGGTACCAACTCCAGGAATCAGACCAAACCAATTGGATACGAGAATATAGATGAAGAGGGTGCCAAGCAGAGGGAAGGCAAGCTTTGCCTGCTTCTCACCCACAATGCCGGCGACACGGTTATAGAGAAATTCAATGATGAACTCAAAGAAATTCTGAGCCTTGTGAGGGACCAGCGTCATGTTGGCCGTGGCCTTGCGGGAAAACCAAAAGACGATTCCAAGAACAACAAGAGCCACGAGGACAGAGTTGGTGATGAAACCCAATACTCCACCCTCATGTATCAATTCAATCGCCTTGGCGCTCACGTTAGCGAGCACAGGCGAAGTTGAGAAAAGGGTAGATGTAAACTCCATAGAAAGAGACGGGCCGGAATTGGCAGGCTTTGTTTTTAGCCGGAGGCGGGAGAGAGGCAAGACTTATTTGTGAAATTTTTCACAAAGTCATCCGTGCCTTGATTTCACGGGCTTCCAAGGGATTTCCCTTGCTTCTCAAGGTTAGTCTTTTGAGGGCAGCCGCAAGCACCTCCGCAGCCTGAGTTTTTCACCCGAAACGCCCGATACATAAAGGAACTGGCGGTGAGCAGAACGATGCCGAGCGCGACAGCAGATTGGAGTTCGGGTGACATGATGAGAGGGATCTGATCGTTGTTTTCTGAGTCTGCCCAAGTTTTACGTGCCTGAACATTAACGCCGCATCAGGCAATGCCATTCATGGGACTACCAGCCGAGGGCCGTGCCGATCTGAAAGATCGCGAGCGCCAGAACATACGCGGTTCCAGTCATGTAAGCGAGCTGGAACCACATCCAACCCCAGGAGTTGGTCTCGCGTTTGACAATGGCCATGGTGCTGACGCATTGCATGGCGAAGACATAAAAGACGAGCAGACTGATGCAGACGAGCGGTGAATAGACGGGCTTTCCATCGGCTCGGGTTTCGGCACGAAGATGATCACGCAGAGGAGTCATGTCCTCTTCTTCCTTGGACTCTACGGCATAAACCACAGCCATGGTGTTCACAAAAACTTCGCGCGCGGCGAAGGAACCGATCAGCCCGATGCCAATCTTCCAGTCATAGCCCAGAGGCTTGATCAGAGGCTCGATCAGATGCCCCGCCCTGCCGGCAATGCTGTGCTCCAAACGCACTGAGGCGTCAGGGGAATCAGTTTTAGGATAGGTGGAAGCCGCCCAGATCAGGATAGAGATGCCAAAAATCACGGTGCCTGCGCGGACCAGAAATGCTTTCGCCCGCTGCCACACGAGGAGGAAGATGCCTTTCAATGACGGCATTTTATAGGTCGGCATCTCCAGAATCATCGGAGCGTTAGCGCCACGCATGACGCCCTTGTTGAAAATCCAGGCAAAGAAAAACGCACCAAACGTCCCCAGGGCATAAAGACCAACCATGGTGGAGGCTTTGACCCAGATCGAAACGGTGTCCGGCATGAAGGCGCTGATGAGCAGCAGGTACACCGGCAGGCGCGCGGAGCAGCTTGCCAGAGGAGCGACCAGAATGGTGATCAGTCGGTCCTTTGGGCTGTCAATCGTGCGGGTGGCCATGACACCGGGAACGGCACAGGCATAGGAACTGAGGAATGGCAGAAAGGCCTTGCCATTAAGGCCAACGACACTCATCAGGCGATCCATGATGAAGGCCAGTCGCGCCATGTAGCCCGTGTCTTCCATGATGCCGATAAAGAAAAACAGGATCAAAATCTGCGGCAGGAAAATGACCACGCCAGAGACGCCATTGATCGCTCCATCAACGATCAAATCACGCAGATCCCCCGGGGGCATGGCACCGGTTACCCATGAGCCGAGCGCGGCGAATGCAGCCTCAATCCAGCCCATGGGACCCTCGGCGACTTTGAAAATGAGGTAGAAAAGAAAGACTAGAATCGCCAGAACGATGAGCCCGCCCAACCAGGGATGCAGCAACCAGCGATCAAGTTTTTGTGTGAACGACGACACCTCCTGACCGGGACGCTCCAAAACCTGACGACAGAGTTTCTCAATGGCTGTGTAGCGATCATTGACCAGTTGGTCCTCCCATCCCGGATTCGCCAGTTCCAAAGCATGACGGCCACGATGAATTTCTCCCAAGTGGGCATCCTGAATGCCGGCACGGAGGGGGTCATGATCGGAAAGCAGGTACAGCGGCTCCATCAAGGTGGTCTTGTCATGCACGACTCCGGTGAGCAGTAACTCCGCCCGAATGGCCTGTAATGCGGTGCGAATCACTTCCGGCAGAGGTGCCGAGTGCCAGCGTGGTCTGGGCAGGTCATCGCGGCTCATGACAGCCTTGAGTTCGAGCAGTCCCTTCCCTGTGGTGGCCTGCATGGGCACCACAGGCACGCCCAGTTCTTCAGCGAGCTTCGGCACATTGATGCGCCACTCTTTCTGCTCGGCGACATCGACCATGTTCAGCGCGATTACCGTGGGCAGGCCGAGTTCGAGCACTTGACTGGCCAAATAAAGATTGCGCTCCAGGTTGGCGGCATCCACAACGATGACGATGCGATCAGGACGCGGGGTGTCATCACGACGACCGAGCAAAACGTCTCGCAGGACAGCCTCGTCAGGACTGCGGGCATTCAGGCTGTATGCACCGGGCAGGTCGATCAGGCGGAGCTTCTTTCCGTGAATGGACCGGCATTCACCAATCTTTTTTTCCACCGTGACCCCGGGATAGTTTGCCACCTTTTGACGCAAACCTGTGAGCAGGTTGAATAGGGTCGTTTTGCCGCAGTTCGGATTCCCGACAATGGCCAGAAGCGGCGTCTCACTCATGCCTTGGAAGCGGTGCGGGTCGCTGGGTTAATGGGTTGCTCAACGTTCGTGATGCCAATGTGCCGGGCCTCATGATCACGCATCGCAATGTGGGAACCACGGACCGTGATTTCGATCGGTTCACCCAGTGGCGCGCGGCGGACCATCGTCACTCGGGCACCTGGAGTGAGCCCCAGTTCTCGCAGCCGCGTCAGCCCAGGCCGCCCTGTGGGCAGGCTGTGGATGAAGGCCGCGCTGCCAATCGGCAACTGAGCTAGAGTGAGTTGTGCATGCATGACGGTGTGCAATTGAGACGCTATCGCAAAGAGATCGTAGCGGGAGGCCGATTCTTTGCAAGAGATGCGGATAAAATGTCACCACAAAACGCAAAGGATGACCGGCACAGGGCAAGCCATGCGCGCCCGTGCTTGGGTGGATCAATACATATCGCCAAACACCAACGGGAAACCTCAGCCGCTTACTGGCGGTAGATCACCACGACACTTGAGGTCGGCGAATTCGGGGAACTGTCTGAGCCGTAGCCGACAGTCTGCATAACGGGAAACCTCAGCCGCTTACTGGCGGTAGATCACCACGACACTTGAGGTCGGCGAATTCGGGGAACTGTCTGAGCCGTAGCCGACAGTCTGCATGCTGGCGGCTTCGATACCATTTTCAATGAGATGCTGGCGCACCGCCTGAGCCCGGCGTTCCGAGAGTGTGCGAGCGAAGTCTTCCGGCAATCCTGACGGCGAATAGCCGGCGATCAGGTAGCGCTTCTTGTCCATGCTCCAATCTTTCGCCAGCGCCGATAATGTCCGTTGATGCGCCCCATTCAGAGCGAAGCCGAGGCCTTGAAATTCAAGCGCGGGACAGGCCGGCTTCAGCGTCTGTGTGAGCGGACTGGAGAAACCATTCCGGGAGCCAAGAGCAAACACGATGTCAGCCTTTTGTCCTCCGGACAGGCTTGGCAGGTTTTTGCAGGCCGGTAGGGCAGTCAGCAGGACTAACCAGAATTGTGTCACAAGGCGCTTCATTTCATCCATCGAGGTTCGGAAATCTGGCCCTGTCCGGTCAGAATCGCGCGTTTTTGGCCGGAAGGTAGATGATACACAAAGAGTGCGCCGTGCTGTGTGTAGCAAAGGTAGCGTCCATTTGGGCTCCATGATGGATGCGAGGCACCACCGGCCTGGATAACGCGGGCGGGACCATTCGGCCAGCCTTTGATCACGACGGACAGTTGCCCGCCCGTGCGCACCGTGAAAGCCACGCTGCTCGCATCCGGTGAGAACTCGGGGTCGGCACAAAAGTCATAGCCCGTGCGCCAGCGGAACAGTTTGGCCTCGGATTGGCTGGTCTCCGGCACTTCAGCGACGAACAAGCGCGGGCCATCGCCACGTTCATCTGAAAAAATCACCTGCTTGCCATCAGGATGC
>CAJCCF010000185.1 GCA_903960845.1 uncultured Verrucomicrobiota bacterium
CGCCAAACCCATGACCTGGAAGAAGGATGAATTCTGGAAACCCTTCCCGGGCTACCGCGACACCGCCGCCTTCAAAGGCTGGGTCGAATTCACGAAAAAGGGCAAAGCCATCCCCACCTTCAAAGCTCCCGACGGCCCCGGTAAAAAGGACGCCGAAATCGCCTACCAAAATGGCGAGTTGGAGCGCAGCATTAAGTGGTTGCGGGAGAAGGCGTGATTTTAAAACTCACGCGTCACGCAGCAAAATCGCGTCCAACTTGACGCCTTCATAGAGGGCGTCACTGAGGATGACGAGAGGGTCGCCGGGTTTGATGAGACGATGGGCGCGCAGAAGGTCGATCGCGTCGCGGATCGATTTCTCGGGATTACCTTCGACGAATTCGAGGACGTAGGGCTGCACGCCGCGCGCCGTGACGAGGGTGCGGCTGACGTGGAGCTTCGGCGTGAAGGCGAAAATCGGGGCAAATTCGGGACGCTGATGAGCGAGCAGATGCGCCATGACACCGCGCAGCGTGAAGACGAGAAGCTTGGAACCCGGAATGCTGTTGGCCAGGAGGATGGCGGCTTTCACCGTCTTGTGCTTGTTGGTCTTCAGCGGGGCGTCACTGGCGAAACGGCCGGAGGGATATTTTTTCTCAATGCGCCGGATGACGGTGTCGAGCACTTCAACGCACTTGTCCGGGTAGCGGCCGACGCTGGTCTCGCCACTGAGCATGACGCAATCCACCTGCTCAATCACGGCATTGAAAATATCTGTCACCTCGGCGCGCGTCGGCACGGGGTTTTCGATCATGCTTTCCAGCATCTGGGTGGCGACAATGACTTTGCGCCCGTGGAAGGAGCAGCGCTCGACGATATGGCGCTGGATCAGCGGCAGGTCTTCAATGGGACACTCGCTGCCGAGATCGCCGCGCGCGATCATGATGCCGGCGCTGGCCTCGACCAGGGTGTCAATGTTTTCCAGGGCCTGCTGGTTTTCAATCTTGGCGATGACGCGGGCCTTGCTGCCTTTTTGTTCCAGAAGCAATTGCAGGTGCTGGATGTGAGCCGGCTCGCGGGCAAAGCTGAGGGCGAAAAAATCCACTTCCAACTCCACTCCGAGATCGAGATCGGCGTAGTCTTTTTTTGTCAGCGGAGGCAGACGAACGGGCACGCCGGGAAGATTGATGTGACGGCGGGATTTCATTTCTCCCTTGGTCAGCACGGTGCCGATGACACGCTTGTCACTGATCTCCGTGGCTTTGATCTGAATCATGCCGCCATCGACCATGATGACATCACCGACCTTCATATCCCGGCCGAGATCAGGGTAATTGACCGTGACGGAAAGCGGGACCGTGGCGGTCACCTCAGGCTTGCAGCGAAACTCGACGATGTCACCCACTTGAAGCTGCCAGGCTTGCTCGACATCGCCGGTTCGGATGCTCGGGCCCGTGAGGTCCATGAGCACCGCGATCTCTCGTCCGGCATGGCTGGCAGCCTCGCGAACCCTTGTATAAACCGTGCGCACCCATTCATGGGAGGCATGGCTCATGTTCAGGCGGATCACATCCGCACCTTTGGCGATCAGGGTCTGTAGAACTTCGGGGCTTTCCGTCGCCGGGCCGAGGGTGCAAAGAATTTTAGTTTTACGCATGGGGTTGGGACGCTTGGCCTTGGATGCCGTCTGACTCAAGGGACAATCACGTCAAGAGCAGGACACAGGCCAGTACCGATGGCTTCTCGGCTACTTCGGCGACAACCGGTCCAGGTGATCACACACCGCCGCCGCCATGATCTGCACGCCGGTTTTGAGCGACTCTTCATCGCAATCATACATGGGAGTGTGGCCACCGGCCGTGATGCCCTTCTGCTCATTGGCCACACCCAGCCGGAAGAAGAATCCGGGGCACACCTGGGCAAAAAAGGAGAAGTCTTCACCTCCCATTCCAGGAATCAGCTCCATGACATTTTCAGCCCCGCAAATACGGCGCATCGAGGGCAGCGTGGCTTCCACAAGCTTCCGGTCGTTGATGATGCTCGGATAGGTCTTCCGGTATTCCATTTCGTAACTGGCTCCATGCGCCTCGGTGATGCCTTTGAGGATGCGCTGCATCTGCTCGATCACGCCGTCACGGAACGCGCCGTCATAAGTGCGCACGGTGCCGCCGAGCTCGACCTTTTCAGCGATGATGTTCTCACGCTGTCCACCGCTGATGGTGCCGATGCTGATGACGAGCGGCTGGCGTGTGTTGGTCTGGCGGCTCTTGATCATCTGCAGCGCCATGATCGCCTCCGCCGCCACGGCGATGGCATCCACGCCTTTATGCGGGGCAGAGCCGTGCGCCATCTTGCCGTGGATGATGATATGAAAGCGATCACTGTTCGCATTGTCGATGCCGGGCGTGTAACCGATCTGACCGGCCTTCAGGTAGTGGACACTGTCGTCGGTCGAAGTCACCGGCTGCACCTGGGCGGTGGTGTGCAGGCCAAAGACCGCCACCGGTTTCGGATTCTCCATCGCCCCTTCCGCGACCATCAGCTTCGCACCCCAGTCGCCTTTGAAGGTGGCGGGCATCGCCTCTTCCGCAGGTTGAAACAGAAACTTCACCGAGCCCTTCACCTGATCGCGATGCCTCGCCAAAAGTTCGGCCAAGCCAAGCGCCACCGTCGTGTGCACATCATGGCCGCAGGCATGCATCACACCGGGATTCTGCGAACGGTAGGGCGCAGAGCGCAACTCCTTGATCGGCAGAGCATCCATGTCTGCCCGAACCGCCACACAGGGTCCTTCGCCGCCACCTTTGAGCAAAGCGACCACACCGTGCTTGGCCACGCCCGTCTTCACTTCGAATCCGAGCGCCTTCAGTTTCTCCGCCACCAGCGCAGCGGTGCGCACTTCCTCATTCGACAGTTCAGGATGCGCATGGATGTCCCGCC
>CAJCCF010000186.1 GCA_903960845.1 uncultured Verrucomicrobiota bacterium
GCCATCGCCATCGCGGTCGATGAACATGTTGCTGAGGTCAGGATGATTGAACTGAATGTAGCGGTCCGCACGCTCACCCTGCCAGCGGCGACGCGTGAGGGCGGTGATGCGCGGGTCGTCATTCCAGACGGGAGCGCCGCCGTCTTGCAGCAGCGGGTCAGGCTCGAAGGGGAAGGCATTGAAGTGCTGGCGGCTGCCGGTGAGTTCCATGCCTTTGACGGTCTTGATGTGGTCTTCGAGGCCGAGTTCCTTGATCATCGGTTCCCAATCGTAAAGGCGGTTATGCTCAGTGGTGGGGGCGAACTCCAGATGCTCGACGGCGATGTTGATGAGGCGTCCATCGGTGTCGCAGACGTTGTCGCCGCTGGGCGTGCTGTGATTGTGGAAGTCGCTGCTGATCCAGCCTTTCGTATCAACGAGGCGCTTGAGCGTGCCTTTGAAAACAAACTCTTTACCCGCTGCCAAAGTCACTTCCTGAGACAGGTGCCCATACTCGGGACCGCGCACGACGACGACACGGTATTTGCCCACCGGAAGCTGCACGGTGAACTGGCCTTTCTCGCTGTGATACTGATCGACGCAGCCATGAGCACGATGCTTCGGACCGAGATCGAGCTTCGGTGCAGCTTCATCGAGCGGTGCAAAGTGTGCCTTGCACGGGATCGACTTGCCGGATTCATCCGTGATGTCGAAACGGATGCGCGAGGCGTCCGGCAGCATCACTTTCGGTGCGCTGGTGTTGCCCTGAGTGACGGGAAATTTGATGGTGGCCGCAGCGCGGCCGAGGTCGTTCACTTTCAGCTCGATTTCACCCACGGCGACCTTGAAACTGTAATGGCCATTGCTGTCTGGATAGGCAGGTGCGCTGCTTTTTCCGAGCGGGACACTGATGGTGGCGGTGGCGATTCCCCTGCCCTCCGCGCCAATGAGCTGACCCTGCACCGTGCCGACTTGATCACCGCGCACTGCCAGAGCCTCGCCAACCGCCTGGGCGGCGGATGTCCCCACGGCGAAGAAGCGCTGGATGACGATCTCTTTTCCCGGAGCGATCTCGACATCTTTGCCGATCACTTCTTTTTCCGCCCCTGTGACACCGAGCAGAACGATGGCATAACCAGTTTTGTGTGCGGGATTGATGGCGTCAACCCAGCGGATGCCATTGGCGTCACCGGTTGTTTCAAAACGGGTCAGGTCATCCTTGGTGCCAACCTTCTGCGGCTTATCGGACTCGTTGCGCAGAATGGTGGTGATGAAGATGCCCTGCACGCCATCGCGGACCCGATATTCGTGACGCTTAAACACCCCGTTTTTTTGCCGCTGTGGTGACTGACTCGACCGCCGCACTGCCCGCCTCTTTGACATTGGCACTGCGCACATAACTGACTTGTCCATGACCGCAGGGCCCGTAGATCACGAGCTGGTCATTGGCCGCACCGCGGAGCGTGAGGTCATAAAGACAGCCCGGCGAGACACCATCCTCGCCATAAAAGGTGCTCATGTTGGCGCGGCGCAGCGGCGCGTTTTGTGAGATCACGGCCTCCACCTTGTCACTGCGCAAAACGAAGTCGCCACGAATGCCATCCGCCTCTTTGCCGCCGGGCAGGTCTTTTTCGCGACCCAGCGCGGCTTCAAAGACTTCGGCACTCCAGGCGGAGGCGCAGGACAGGAGGAGAATCGGGAGCAGTGATTTCATGGTCAGAAGAGGGCTGGATAAACGCTCGCTCAAACCCAACTCTTCCGAAGGGATCTGCTCATGCAATGAGCCTGCCCACGACATCCCCATCACCCGCCGCATCCATTCGCCACGCCTTATTCAGCGGGAGATCCAGCCTGCTCGTCCGCAACCGGTGCCTGTCCGGCCTTGGGTTCCGCATCCCGAACCATCAGCAGGGTGTCACTGAGCATCAGACCGAGAAGTCCGGCGAACCACGCGGCGAGAGTGCCGGAGAATGGCTCGAAAAGGATGCCATTGAGCGCCAGCACGGGCGTCATCAAAAAGGTCAGGAAAGCGATGCCGAGCA
>CAJCCF010000187.1 GCA_903960845.1 uncultured Verrucomicrobiota bacterium
AGTAACGCCGCAGCTGTTCTGCGCGGATGTAACAAACTCCTTAATGAACCGCTCAGCCGTGAGGCACTGCTGGAAATTGCTGCGTCCATTGGCTCTGACGTTCCCTGTTTCCTTCTTGATACACCTGCTGCGGATGGCTCGGGACGTGGTGAGCAAGTGACGCCTGTGCCGTTTGCCTGGGAATTGCCTGTGGTGCTCATTAAGCCGGCCTTTCCCATTCCCACGCCTTGGGCCTACAAGAACTGGTCCACTTCCAAAGAACTTCCCGGAGTTCTCTATGCCCGGCAAATTTGTCCGTGGGGCGACATGGTCAACCATCTCGAACGTCCGGTGTTTCAAAAATATCGTCTTCTTCCAGCGCTGAAAACATGGCTTCTTGAGCATGGCAGCGTCCGCGCTGCGCTCATGTCCGGCTCAGGTTCCACGATGTTTGCCATCACCGATTCCGATGTGCAGGCTGCAGCTCTTGCTGACGAGGCCCGCCATTGGTGCGGTGATACGGCTTGGGTTCAATCCACCCGCACGGTTAAATAGTGCTGGTTTTATGAGAGCCTTCAGGCTTGCCAAGCTCTGATCTCCTGCCTCTTCTGTGATTTCAACCTGGAATCATCCGCTTTGAATCATGAAGGCCTTGTGATGCCAGACAGGGCATTAGCTTTCATTTGAGTTTCAATGAACTGCGTCAATGGACGGGTGATTTTGAACTGCATGTCAGGTGAGTTCATGGCCGATGAAACCAATCAAGAAAGCTTCCATGTGATTCGATGGAAGGCATGGCCTGAGAGCTTCGTTTGAGGACGCATCCACATGCGACCTCTTTTTCTTTCCCTTCTTTTTGGCTGCACAGGCGTCATTGCCCAGACTGCATTTCCGCCAGGGATATCACCCGTCATTCTACAAAAGGCACTTACTACCCTGCCTGATGCATCCCTCAACCGTGAATTACATGAGCAGGTTCTGAGGCTGTTTGGAAAACACAATCTTCTGAAGGGCAAGGTCAGTGCCAAGATCGAGGGCTCCACCGTGGCCTGGGCAATTCTGGACATGAAGCCTGCGCAGGTTGTGCGTGGGGACGGTACACTGATCGGGGCAATGACTCCGCTGGGTGATGACGGACTTCAGGTGTTGGTGCAGAGTTTTCCGAATTTCACCGAGTTCAATTACAGCATCATGGCCGATAACATGCCGCGTGTGGCTGGCATGGTTCATTTGGAAAACTACCAATACACTCCAGACAGTGAGCCACAGCCGGGTGTGCCTGCTGGCAAATTGGAAAAATTCGAGTGGAGACAGAGTCGTGTGTATCCTGACACCGTTCGTGACGTCACGGTTTATATCCCGCAACAGTATCAACCTGGCAGCGAAGCCTGCCTGATGGTCTGGCAGGACGGCAGTCGTCATGCGGATCCCAGAGGGTCAATGCGTGCGAGTGTCGTTTTCGACAACCTGATCCATAAAAAGGAGTTGCCCGTGATCATCGGTGTCTTCATTGATCCGGGCCGCAAGATAACTCAAAAGTCGGGTGATAAAGCGGCCAACCGCAGTTTGGAATATGACAGTCTGGGCGATGCCTATGCTCGTTTCCTGCTCGAAGAGATATTGCCGGAAGTTCAAAAACGTCATGGTGTGAAATTCCGCCCGGCGCCTGAAATGTGGGGGATCGCAGGAGGTTCTTCCGGGGGTATCTGTGCCTTCACCGCGGCCTGGGAGCGACCTGACCGTTTTCGTAAAGTGCTCAGTTGGGTTGGCACCTTTGTCGATATTCGCGGAGGCAATGCCTACCCCTACTTGATCCGCATCACTGAGCGTAAACCCATCCGGGTTTATCTGCTCGATGGCAGCAATGATCTCGATAACAAATTTGGCAACTGGCCGCTCGCCAATCACATGATGGAAGCCAGCCTCAAGTTCATGAATTACGATTACCGCATCGACTGGACTCAATGCTTTCACGGTAGCAAGGGCATGGCTCCGGCTCTGCCTGATGCCCTGCGCTGGCTTTGGCGCGACGTGAAGTGAGCTTGAAGCAAATGTTGTTGAACTTGGCTTGCCACATCTGAATCCTCATCCTACAAATTCACCACCCCATGAAGCCCTACGTGTTACCGTTGCTCCTCGCACTCATATCGTCCCTTTCGCTTCAAGCCCAGCAGCCGGAAGTGGTTTCCGTGCAGAAGATTTGGGACAAAGGCGGACACAATGCATTCACGGATCTGGTGCGTTTCAGGAATCTGTTCTTCTGCTGTTTCCGGGAAACCGCTGAGGCCGTGGGTGGTGATGGTGCGATTCGCATCATGATCTCCTCCAGCGGAGACAACTGGGTGAATTACACCACGATCAGTGAACCGGGAGTGGATCTGCGTGATCCGAAGCTGGAGGTGACTCCTGACGGCAAGCAACTTTATCTGCTTTGTGGTGGCTCGATCTATGGTGGCGCAAAGGAATTGAAAGGACGTCAGCCCAGGTACTCCAAAACGACGGACGGCAAAGTCTGGACACCACCGCAGAAACTGCTGGCTCAGGGAGACAGTCTGTGGCGCTGCACCGTGAATCCTGCCGACAAAAAGTTTTATGGGGTGGCCTTCAACACCTACCCGACAACGGGTGGACCGAAAGATGAGCCTGAGTGGTCGCTCAAATCCTACACAAGCAATGATGGATCGGTGTGGCAGCTCAGCTCGATCATGCAGGTGCCAAACCGGCCGAATGAAACCACGTTGCGGTTCCTCAAGGATGGCAGTGCGCTTGCTTTGGTCAGGCGTGATGCGGGTGACAAGCGTGGTTACATTGGAACAGCCGCAGCACCCTATCGGGAGTGGAAATGGACTCCTTTGAGCACCGTGGTGCAGGGGCAGAATTTTATCGAATTGCCGGATGGTTCGCTGGTGGCCGGTTCGCGAGGTTTGGGTAAAACGCCGGGTGCGCACATGGTGCTTTTTAAAATGACGCCGACGGCGCTGGAGCCTGTTCTTGAATTGCCAAGCGGGGGCGACTGCAGCTATCCAGGACTGTGCTGGCACGAAGGTCACCTGTATGTGAGTTACTATTCCTCCCACGAGGGCAAGACGGGCATCTACATTGCCAAAGTGAAGCTGCCGTGGGTGATATCTAAATAGATATACACTCTGCAGGCTGACGCGCCGAGCGCACCTCGTGCGATCTTCCCAGAAGGCTTCTGAAATTTACGGCTCCGGCAGTTTGGCCGTTTTGTCGATCTTCACTTCTTCCCAGATGGCTTCACCGGTTGTTGGTTCATAGGTGAGGATACGGCTCTTGCTGCCGGGAACAGGGGCCTTGTCTACTTTGGGCAACCACTTGGCCAATTCGGCTTTTCTGGCGGCGAACTTGGGATCTTTGGCAAGGTTGGTCCACTCATTGAAATCGGCCTTTTCATCGTAGAGTTCCTCGCTGCCGTCGGCATAGCGGATGTAGCGCCAATCTTCGGTGCGGATGGTGTGGTTGCCCTGATTATGTGTTGTGATGGCAGGCCATTCGCGCGCAGCCTTTGCGTCTTTGAGTTGAGGAACGAGGCTGTGCCCTTCCAAATCGGGACGTGCGGGCATTCCTGTCAATTCCAGCAGTGTGGGGAAAATGTCGAGAAGCTCGGCGGGACGGTTGCATAACTGACCTGCTTTGATTTCCGGACCGGCGAAGACGAGCGGAACACGCGTGCTTTCATTCCAGAGGGTGTTTTTTCCTGTGATGAGCTTTTCACCGAGATGCCAGCCGTGATCACTCCACAGGACGACGATGGTGTTGCCGGCACGACCGGATTGATCCAGCGCGGCGACGACACGACCGACCTGGGCATCCATCAGACTGATAGAGGCCAGATAAGCGCGCACCAGGGGGCGCCATTCATTCATTGCGCGCAGTGTGCTGAGGCGCGGTTCGGGCAATTTCCAGTGCAGGAAGTCGGCGAACTTTGGCAAATCATCACGATCATCTTCTTTGACCGGCGGCATGAGCATTCCGGCGTCAGGATACAAATCAAACCAAGCCTGCGGGGCAAAGCAGGGCACATGTGGCAGGCGGAAGCCGGCGGCGATAAAGAAGGGCTTTTCAACCGGCGCGCGCTCGATCGCGCTGATGGCAGTTTTGGCGATGTTCCAGTCGGGAGTGGTTTCATCCTTGTCAGGAAACACGCCCCAATCCATCGCGGGATGGCGATCTGGACCCGGTAGTTTGGCGATGGGTTGCTTTGGTTTCGGCATCGGGCTTGGCTTGCTCCACTCGTTGAATTCTGCCTTCTGATCGCCGCCGCGCATGGAACCGTCGTGATAGATCTTGCCGCTCGTCGAGGTGAAGTAGCCGGCGCTGGTGAAGGTCTGCGGCAGCGTGATATGTTGCTTGGTCTGCACCACTTCACGAATGCCCGGCGCGAGTCCGTAGATCCCCGTGCTGCTCGGCCGCAAACCGGTGAGCAAACTCGAGCGCGAAGGATTGCAAAGTGGGGCTTGGCAGTGCGCGTTGGTAAAGAGCGTCCCGCGCTTGGCGAGTGCATCAATGTTCGGTGTCTTCACCTGTGGATGGCCGCCCAGGCAGCCGATCCAATCATTCTGATCATCAATGGCGATGAAAAGAATGTTCTTCCGCGTGTCGGCAATGGACGAGGCATGAAGAATGAAAAAGAAAAGGAGCGTGCAGGAAAGGAACTTCATGAGTGAATTGAAAACTGGTGTGCAGGATGCCGTCGCCGGGTGATTATTTCTTCTTCGCTTTTCCTTTTCCCTTGCCGCCGCCTTTGGGTTGCTCGGTCATCGTCTTTTTGGCGAGTTCGGTGAAACTGTCGGTCTGTTTTTGCCAGATCTCCTCCAATTCCTTTGCCTTGGCTGGCAGATCTGCGGCGAGATTGTTCTGCTCGGCCCGGTCATTTTTAAGATCGTAGAGTTCCCAGGCATCACCTTTGGCGGCGACGAGTTTCCAGTCGCCCACACGCACCGCACGGTTGCCTTCATGAAGCCACCACAGACTGTCGCGGACAATGGTTTCATCTCTGGCAAAGGCTGGCACGAGGCTCTTGCCGGGTGCTTCAGGGATGGATTCGCCCTTCCACTCCTTTGGTTTTTCTACACCCGCGAGTTCCAGCACAGTGGGCACGATGTCGATCACATGCGCAGGCGTGCGGCGCAGTTCATTCTTTGCCGTGATACCCTTTGGCCAGTGCGCGATCAGCGGCGTGTTGATGCCTCCCTCATGAACCCAGGTTTTATGCCGCCGGTGCGGCGTGTTGGCTGCGCTGGAGAAACCGGGGCCGAGGCAGAGATAGGTTGCCGCGCTGCCTGGTTCAGCCTTTGGATCATGGCCGCCATTGCGCACCATGATCTCGGCGCTCGCTCCATTGTCAGAGGAAAAAAAGATCAGGGTGTTGTCAAAGACACCCATCGTCTTGAGCTGAGCAATGATGCGGCCGATCTCCTGATCCATGCGGTCCACCATCGCGGCATGGATGGCCATCTTTGTCGCTTGAAAGCGGCGTTGCCCCTCCGTCAGTTCGCTCCAGGGCAGGGGACGGTTCACTTCACCCGGTCCGAGTATTTTCATCGCATCCGGGAAGGCATAAGGCGGGCCGACATCGCGCTCCAGAGCGGAAAGTTCGCCATAGACAATTCCTGCCGCGCGCATGTTGGCAAAGCGCGCCTCACGCAGTTTGTCCCAACCTGCCAGATACTTGTCCCGATACTTTGCGATGTCCTGAGGCAGGGCATGAAGCGGAAAATGCGGAGCGATGAAGGGGATGTAATGCAGGAACGGTTTGCCTGCATGATTCGCGGCGTGGTCCTTCAGGCAGTCGATGGCATGATCAGCCGTGGCGATGGTCGCATAGTAACCCTTTTCATCCGCAGGCGGCCTCACCGGCACGTCATCAATCGAATTGCCTGCCGAGGTGAAAAAATTGCCCTGGTTTTTCATGTCCAGTGAGCGGTCGAAACCGGCATCCAGCACTTTGCCATCAATGTGCCATTTGCCGCTGTGATAGCTGCGATAGCCCGCCGGTTTCAGAAACTCGGGCAGCAATCGCGCCCATTGCTGGCGCACACCCTGACCGCCGCCACCGAGTCCGGGCAGTTCATCGCGGTGGATCTGCTGGGCGTAATAACCCGACATCAAGGCACCCCTGGTGGGCCAGCAGCGGGCGGTATTATAAAACTGGGTGAAGCGCAGTCCATTCTTCGCCAGTGAATCAAGGTTCGGCGTCTCAATGTCACCGCCATAGCAGCCGAGATCGGAGAAACCAAGATCATCCGCAAGGATGAACACGACGTTGGGTTTCTCCTCCGCTCCGAAGCATTGGACAATGGACAGCGAACTGAAAAGCAGAAGAGACAGGAGAATACGCATGAACGCAGGGAACGTCCCGCCGGCAGTCATCTATCACCGGCATTGAACGGCAGCGCGTGGACTGTGAGTGAGTGCTTTTCGAGCTTCATCAGGCCTGCAACAGACGCTGGATGTCCTCCTGCGTGAGTTTCAGTTTTTCCGCGCGACCGGACAGTAGGCCTTCGATGAGTGCGGCTTTGGTCTTTTGCATTTCGACGATGCGCTCCTCAATGGTGCCCTGGCAGATGAGTTTGTGAATGAAGACAGGTTTGGTCTGGCCAATACGGTGGGCACGGTCGCTGGCCTGGGCCTCGGCCGCAGGATTCCACCACGGATCATAATGGATGACGGTGTCCGCCGTGGTGAGATTGAGACCCGAACCACCAGCTTTGAGGCTGATGAGAAAAACGGGAACCTGACCTTTTTGAAACTGCATCATGGGAGTTTCACGATCCTTCGTCTGGCCGGTGAGCTTGACGAATTGAATGCCGGCTTTGTGCAGTTCTTCTTCGATGATGCCCAGCATCTCGGTGAACTGGCTGAAGATGAGCACGCGGTGCCCTTCATCGATCAACTCGGGCAGCAGATCCTCCATGAGGTAGGCGGTTTTGGCTGAGGCTTCGATCTTCCTGGCGGCATCGATCTTGAGAAGCCGGGGATGGCAGCAAACTTGCCGGAGTTTCAACAGGGCATCGAGCACGATGATCTGGCTGCGTTCGAGACCCTGGTTGCTGATGGCCTCACGCACGCGCTGATCCATGGCTGCGCGAATGGTCTCGTAGAGGTCGGTCTGGGCCTTGTCGAGTTCGATGCTGTGCAGGATCTCAGTCTTTGGCGGCAGGTCTTTGGCGACGGCGCTTTTGGTTCGGCGTAAAAGCAGGGGTTGGAGGCGTGTGCTGAGTTGCTGCTGGCGCTCCGCATCGGCATCCCGCTCGATGGGAGTGCGGTAATAGGCGCGGAAGCTCTCGGCATCGCCCAGCAGTCCCGGCATGAGAAAGTGATAAAGACTCCAGAGTTCGCCGAGATGGTTTTCCATCGGCGTGCCGGTGAGGCAGAGTCGCTGGCGTGCCTTCAGACTGCTGCAAACTTGCGCCGCCTTGCTCTTGGGATTCTTGATGTTTTGCGCCTCGTCGAGCGCAACGACGTGCCATTCGACGGGCTGGAGCTTATCAGCATCGCGGACAATGAGCGGGTAGGAGGTGATGACCAGATCGTGCCTGGCAATGCGGCTGAAATCAGTGTGCCGGTCATCGCCGTGCAGAATCAGCACATTCAAGGCCGGTGTGAACTTCGCCGCCTCGCGCGCCCAGTTTCGCAGGACGGATGTCGGGGCCAGAATGAGGGATGGCCGGTCCATGCGGCCGGCCATTTTTTCGGTGAGCAGATGGGCCAGGGTCTGCACGGTTTTCCCCAGGCCCATGTCATCCGCCAGGATGCCGTGCAGGCCGAATTCGCGAAGGAATTGCAGCCAGGAAAGGCCCTCGCGCTGATACGGGCGCAATTGGGCTTTGAGGCCTTCCGGCGGTTCCGCGAGAGTCATCTCCGTAAAGCCGGCAAGGCGCTGCTGCAGTGCCACCAGTTCAGCCGGCGCGCGGATGGGCAGGCCGTCGAGTTTGCTGCTGATTTGCGCGGCACGCAGTTTGTCGAGGTGAATTTTGCCATCCTTTCGGGTAGGCCGTGTGGTCAGGAGTTCATCGAGAAAGCGCAGCAGCACGAGGAGGCGGCGGGCAGGCACCGAGAGCACGGGATTGCCGGCACCGGGCAGAGACAGGAGAAACTGCTGGTCGAGATTCTGCTCCAGCACGGTGGGTGTGAGCCCCTGATCAATGCAGTCAACAAGCAGGGGTACGAGGGAGATGCGCTGCCCTTCGATATCGATCCCGAGATCGAGTGAAAAACTGTCGCGCCCAGCCGCGTCGCTCTGCAGGTCGGTGAACCAGGCGTCGTCGCCAGCCTCATGAATGGCGTAACCAAAGTCGGCGCTGATCTCGATCTCCCAGCCGTCGCTCCGCAGTGCCGGCACCTGATCACGGATGAACTGGGACCAAAACACGGCCTGTCTGGCTTCGGGTGCGGTCATGAGGTGGTGGACGTTTTCCGCGGCGCGAACCTCAGGCATGGATTGGCTGAGCAATTGGAGCCCGGCATGCATGAGATCGGCCGTCATGAGCCGCTCCATGCCCAGATTGCGCTTGAGGCTGAACATGACTCCGGATTCATCACTCCAGCGCGCGCCTGTGCCTCGGCTGAGCAGTGGAAAATGCTGCGGACAGCCCTCATAGCTCACCGAGGGCTCGGCCACGCCAATGCTCAGGCTGCTGTGCAAAAGTGCACTGCGTCCGGCTTTGAGATGCGGTCGTTCGATGCTGATGCGTCGCAGATGCAATCGGGGGCGTGGCTGATCGTTGTCGATGGATTGAGCTTTCTCTTCACCCGAGGCCGTGCCGCTGATGCCGCCGTCAGCGACCGTGGCCGTGCCTGGTCGCGCGATTTTTTCAATCAGCGCACGCTCACTTTCCAATTCGAAGACCAGCATCAACGCGGCGGCATGATCGCAGAGCGAGCGGGAATGGCAGGTGCACTCGGTGGTGAGATGCAGATCGCCGTTGTCCGTGAGCTTGAGCCGGAGTCGCGTCTCCTGGTAGGTCTGATTACTGCGGCCCACTTCGCCAAAGATCTCCACCTCGCTGCTGCTGAGGATGGTGGTTCTGGCGACCTGGGTGTGGGCTTTCTGCCATTTCGCCGCCAGTTCAATGTCCCGGCGTTTGAACAGCCACATCCATGATTTACGGCGCACTTGAGACCAGAGCTGGGAGAAGGGAAAAGAGGTCACGCGGGCGTTCTCGGATAGCGCGTGTCGTTCCTGAAGCAAGGGCAACCCGGAACAAAAAATGTTTCATCCGTATTTGATGATCGGGATGAATTGTTTTCTCGTATCCTGTGATGCCGGGATATTCTACTGCCATGATTTCTTCATCTCTTTCCACGTCGCGCTGGATTCTCCTGATGGGACTTGGACTACAGGGAATGGTGCAGGCTCAGCTTGGTGATTCGGTGCGGCAGGTGATCGTGGCGCGCGCGGCGACCTGGAACTCGAACACGGCAATTCTTCAGGCCTATCAGCGCAGTTCCAGGCGCGAGTCATGGACGCCGGTGTTTGAGCAACCCGTCCCGGTACTACTTGGGCGTGCCGGGTTGGCCTGGGGCAGGGGAGTTTTCAATCCACCGCAGAATGGTGTGCCTCTGAAGGTGGAAAAGGACTGGCGTGCTCCGGCGGGAGTTTTTCAGCTTGGCATCCTCTTTGGTTACGCGGATGCAGCACCGGCAGGTTCACGCTGGCCGTATCATCAGGTCGGTCCGTTGGATGCGTATGTGGATGACCCGAACAATCCGTATTACAACCAGCATGTCAGCATTGATCCGCGCAACGTGCCACCCTGGTTTGAGAAGCAAAAGATGCGGCTCGGTGATTCGGCCTACAAATGGATGCTGGAGATACGCCACAATCAGAAGCCTGTCGCGCCAGGCTATGGCAGCGCGATTTTTTTCCATGTGCGCCGTGGTCCGGCGAAGCCGAGCGCAGGCTGCACGACCATGGCGGTGGAAAACCTGGAGTTGCTGATCCGCTGGCTCGATCCGAAGGCATCCCCGCATTATGTGCTTTTGCCCCAGGCCGATTATGATTATCTGCGCGGTTCCTGGCACCTGCCATAGTTCACACCTCCAATGATGATCCGCTCCATCCCAGTTCTCTTTCTTGCGCTCGCGAGCATTGCCTTCCCGGCTGACTTGAAACCTGGAGAAGCCATTTTTGGCAGCGCGCATCACACCGAGTATGTGCCAGGCGAACTGCCACTGGTCATCTCGGCACCGCATGGTGGCGCGTTAAAGCCCGAGTCGATCACCACCCGCACCTATGGGGTCCGTGATGCGGATGCGAATACGCAGGATTTGGCGCGGAGAATCGCTGAGGAGATCCGGAAAAAGACGGGCAGGCAAATGGATCTGATCATCAGCCACCTGCACCGCAGCAAGCTGGATCCGAACCGCGAGATCAAGGAGGCGGCGCAGGGTGATTCTGTGGCTGAGAAGGTCTGGGCTGAATATCATGCCTTCATCGATCAGGCTCTCACAGCGGCGGTGGCCAGGCATGGCCGGGCTTTCCTCATTGATCTTCACGGCCAGGCTCACAAGGACATCCGGGTGGAATTGGGATACATGCATTCCGCGGCTGATTACGCGCAACCTGAGGCCACGCTCAACGGCCAGGCGTTTGCTGCGAAGGGCACTTTAAAACTGATCACGGATCTGCATTCGGACGTGCCGTACACCGACATCCTGACCGGACTGCAAAGCCTTGGCGCGCTGATCGAAGAGCGCGGTTTCCCCGCCACTCCAAGCCCGCGGATGCCTGTGCCGAGCGAGCCGTATTTTCGCGGCGGTTACACCGTTTTCCGTCATGTGAAGGCGGAAAGAAATATCGCAGGCCTGCAGATCGAAGCGAATCGCATCCGCCTGCGCGACACTCCTGAAAACCGGCAACGCTTTGCCGAGTCGCTGGTCAGCGCTTTGCAGGTGTATCTGCCGAAGTGGATGAATCTTGAAATCAAGTAAGCGGTCATGGCTCTGAACATCCTGCGCAACATGCTGCATACTCCAGTGATGGAGATGATTCGGCATTTGAAGCACTCGCCGGGCATGACCGTTGGCGAACTGGCCGCGGCCATGAAGATGAGCTACATGGGGGTGAAGCAGCACTGCGTGGAGTTGGAAAAAAAGGGTTATCTGGATACCTTTCGCCGGCCTGTGCCGCATGGACGGCCGGAGAAACTTTATCGATTGACCGGGAAACTTGATCCGCTTTTTCCGGCGGTGACTTCGGTCATGTTGCTGGAGATTCTGTCGCTTGCAGAGCGGATCTTTGGTCCGGCAGCACCGGAGAAGATGCTGCACACCTGGTTTCATGAAAAGGCGGAACGCTGGGCGCTGAAGCTGGAGAAGGAGACCCTGCTGGAAAACAAAGCCATTGTGCTGGCCCGCCTGCGTTCGGCTGATGGTCACATGTGTGTGGTGGAGACTGACAATTCCGGCACCCTCCGGCTGGTGGACTACCACGTGCCACTGGCGGAGATCATGGAGAAATACACTGTGATTTCAGAGGTCGAGCGTGATGTGATTGAGCGACTGCTCGGGCAGCCTGTGGAGCGGACGATGGAGGTCCACTCGGGACTGAAGCGCGTGATCTTCCGCATTCATTAGGCCAGGGGAAATCAAGCGGGAGTCGACGTGGAGGCAAGGGAGTGATGGAATCGGGATTTGACGCTGCGTTTGACGTGGAGAAACGCCACGGTTAGATGCTTACATGTCACGCATCGGCACCCCCCTTTCCTCGTCGGCTACCAAAGTCATGCTTCTCGGCTCAGGTGAGTTGGGAAAAGAAGTCGTTATTGAACTGCAACGCCTCGGTTGCGAGGTGATCGCGGTGGATCGCTACGCCAACGCTCCGGCCATGCAGGTGGCTCATCGCGGTCATGTCATTTCCATGCTGGATGGTGAGGCCCTGCGCCGGATCATTGAAGTCGAGAAGCCGAATTTCATCGTGCCAGAGATTGAGGCCATCGCCACGGACACGCTGCTGGAGCTTGAGGATGAAGGCTACACCGTGGTGCCAACCGCGCGCGCGGCGAAGCTGACGATGAATCGCGAAGGCATCCGCCGGTTGGCAGCGGAAGAGCTTGGTTTGAAGACCTCACCCTATGTGTTTGCCGGCACGGAGAGCGAGTTCCGCGCGGCGATCGCGGAGATCGGCATGCCATGTGTGGTGAAGCCGATCATGTCCTCATCGGGCAAGGGTCAGAGTGTTGTGAGAGGCGAGTTCGACATCGCACACGCATGGCAATATGCGCAGGAAGGCGGCCGGGCCGGAAAGGGCAAGGTGATCGTCGAAGGCTTTGTCGAATTCGATTACGAGATCACCATGCTGACCGTGCGTCACGTCGGCGGCACTTCATTCTGCGCGCCGGTTGGTCACACGCAGATCAAGGGTGATTACCGCGAGTCCTGGCAGCCGCATCCGATGTCGCCCAAGGCGCTCGCGGCAGCCGAGCACATGGCGGGCAGCATCACCGAGGCGCTTGGGGGCCGCGGTCTGTTTGGTGTGGAGATGTTCATCAGGGGTGATGATGTGATTTTCAGCGAGGTTTCACCACGACCGCACGACACCGGTCTGGTGACATTGATCTCGCAGGATCTGTCCGAGTTTGCTCTTCATGTGCGCGCCATCCTTGGCCTGCCGATCCCGAACATTCATCAGCATGGTCCGAGTGCGAGCTGCGCCGTCCTGGTGGAAGGTGAGTCGAGCACCGTGCAGTTTGGTTCACTCGACAAAGTTCTCGCCGAACCGGACACGCAGGTGCGCTTGTTTGGCAAGCCGACAGTGAGCGGTCAGCGCCGGATGGCGGTCACGCTGGCGCGGGCCGAAAATGTCAACACGGCCCGGGCCAAGGCTCACCGCGCAGCACAGGTGATGGAGATCCGTCTGTAAATGGTCACCTCATCGCACCCGGAACTCGACTGGTTGTACCAGACGCAGATGTATGGCATCAAGCTTGGATTGGACAACGTCCACAAGCTGCTCGCCGAACTGGAACTGCCTGGACCCGGAATGAAATTCATCCACATCGCAGGCACGAATGGCAAAGGCAGCACCTGCGCCTTCATGCACTCGATGCTGAAATCAGCGGGCATCAATGCCGGTCTATTCACCTCGCCGCACCTCGTGCGCTTCAATGAACGCATTCGCGATGCGGAGCGCGAGATCACGGATGAGGAGATCGAAGCCGGTTTGGCGAAGCTGCGAGGCATCGTGGCTGACTGGTCTGCGCATCCGACCTTCTTTGAGCTGACCTTTGCCCTGGCTCTGGACTGGTTTAGGAAGCGCGGATCGCCGTGGGTCATTCTTGAAACCGGTCTCGGTGGCCGTCTCGATGCCACGAATGCCATCACGCCGGAGGTGAGTGTCATCACGCGCATCGGACTCGATCACAGGGAGCAACTCGGAGACACGCTGGCAAAGATCGCCGGAGAAAAGGCCGGCATCATCAAGGCTGGAGTGCCTGTCGTGACGGGCGCGCAGGCACCTGAAGTGCTGGCTGTTTTACAGCAGGTGGCCAGGGCAAAAAAGGCCGAGCTGATCCTCGTGGACAGGCCTTTGACAGATGTTCAAATCGGGCTCGATGGGCGCCATCAGTCCTGGAATGCTGCGCTGGCACTGGAGGCGGTGCGAGAGGCGGATGTGCGCATGCCGGCCATTCTCCTGGAGAGTGCGCTAAAGGAAGTGCAGTGGCGCGGCAGATTTCAGCGGATGCGAGGTGACCGCATCATTCTGGACGGAGCACACAATCCCGAGGCCGCTGCGGCGCTCGTTAAAACGTGGCAGGCCATTTTTCCCGGCGAGACGGCAGAGATCATCTTTGCTGCCGCCCGCGACAAAGATGTGGCAGGTGTGCTTGAGGCGCTCAATCCCATTGTCGGAGTCTGGCACTTCACCACCTTCCGCTCACCCCGCGCGATGCCTGTGGCTCAATTGAGGGAGATCCTCGATGGCTGCGATCTGCAGGATGTGCCGATCACGGAGCATGAAGATTTGTCGCTGGCGCTTCAGGCAGTATCTTCGCAGAGGCAACTCGTGACCGGCTCACTTTATCTGGTGGGTGAGGCTCTGGCATTGCTGGAAGGTGAAGCTTCGGCGTTTCAGGCGAGCCTGCAGTGATGAGGTCCTGCTGAAAAAAGCAAAGAGCACGGATCAAATGACCCGTGCTCTTCGAAATTGATCCTTAGATCGTGGGAGGATTAGTAGCGATCGCCACCACCACCACCACCGCCGTAGCCGCCGCGACCACCGCCGCCGCCGCCACCACCACCAGCGCGCTCTTCTTTTGGACGAGCTTCATTGATTGCGAGTTTGCGGCCCATGAAGTCTTTTTCGTTGAGAGCATTGATCGCCTCGCTCATCGCGGTAGGGGAGTCCATGGTCACAAAGGCAAAACCGCGAGGGCGTCCGGAGACGTGATCCACAGGAAGGAAGAGATCGGTCACAGAGCCGAAGTCGGAGAAGAGCTGACGGAGATCGGTTTCCGTGGCCGTGAAGGGCAGGTTGCCCACATACATTTTGGTATTCATAACTTTGTCTTAAATGCAGACAGCCAGGTTAGAACAGCAACAAGCTCCGGTCTCGGATTTCAGAACACCACCGAATCCGTAGAATCACCTGATGAGCAGCTTCGTATGGCCCTAACCAGGTTGACTTGCACGGCCTTTGTCGTCGTGATCCGGGTAATAGCAAACATTCTTTTTGAAATATCCCAGAGAACGTGCTGCATGGCCGGGAGGGATTGCGCCTGAATTCCCGGGATTTATTCCCTCGATCATGCGCAAATTCTGGCGCAGCCTAACCATCTTCACGCATCCACCTCCAGACAACATGGCCGAAACACCTTCCTCCAGAATCCTGCCGATTTCATCCCGTGCTCCTGAGTTTGAGCTCCCCGACGCCCAGGGCAGGATGCATGCGCTCGATGACGTGCGCGGTCCGCATGGCCTGATGGTGATGTTTGTCTGCAATCATTGTCCTTACGTGGTGCATCTGGCTCCTGCCCTCGCCGGTTTTGCCAAAGAACTTGAGGGGCAGGGAATTGGCGTCGCCGCCATCAACTCGAACGACACCGGAAGGTATCCCGCGGATGCGCCGGACAAGATGATCGAGTTCGCCGTGATGCATGCGTGGGACTTTCCCTACCTTGTTGATGCTGATCAAAGCGTGGCCCGTGCATATTCGGCAGCCTGCACACCGGATTTTTATCTGTTCAATGGTGAGCTGAAACTCGCCTATTGCGGGCAGTATGATTCATCGCGTCCGAATAACAAAGAGCCTGTCAATGGCGCCGACATGCATGAAGCCGTGCGCCGAATGCTGGCTGACGAGCCGCCGATGGAGACTCAGCGATCAAGCACCGGTTGCGGCATCAAGTGGAAGAGTTAGCCGGGCTGCCGGTTCGCCGGATCAGGACCTGACCAGTCCAAGATAAGCCTTCGCGTTGGTGTAGCAGATGTTTTTCACCATGCTGCCGACGAGGGCGTCATCGTCGGGCAGGAGTCCGGCCTCGATGTCGCTGCCGAGCAGGTTGCAGAGCGTGCGGCGGAAGTACTCGTGGCGGGGGAAGGACATGAAGCTGCGGCTGTCGGTGAGCATGCCGATGAAGCGGCTGAGCAGCCCCAGGTTGCTCAGCGCATTGATCTGCCATTCCATGCCTTCTTTCTGATCCACGAACCACCAGCCGGAACCAAACTGCACTTTGCCCGGAGTGGTGCCATCGGCAAAATTGCCGGCCATGGAGCCGAATACGTAGTTGTCACGGGGGTTCACATTGTAGAGCACCGTTTTGGGCAGTGCGTTTTCCTTGTCGAGCGCGTCGAGGAAGCGTGACAGGTTCTCAGCCTGCGGCCAGTCGCCAATGCTGTCGCAGCCGACATCCGCCCCGATCTCGCGGGCAAGCCGGGTGTTGTTGTTGCGGATGGCACCGAGATGGAGCTGCATCGTCCAGCCTTTCGCTGCGTTCAGGCGGCCGACGTGGAGCATGACGGCCGTGGCCAGGGTCGGGATGTCTTCGGGATAAAACTTCCTTACCGTGGAGCCGCGGTAACGGTTGAAAACCCGGTCCGCAGGTTTCTCGGCGTCCAGGTGGGAGAAGGCGTGACTGAGTCCGTGGTCGCTTAGACGTCCGCCGATGCTGTGGAAGTAATCGTGGCGTTTTTCCAGCGCGAGCAGAAGATTGGCCAGGCTGTTCACCTCCACATTGGCGGCCGCGCCGAGGCGGTCACACCAGGCATTCCAGGAATCGGAGTCAGCGATCGCAAAGGCTTTGTCCGGACGAAAAGTTGGATAGACCCCGATTTCAAAACCATCCGCCGCGCATTGCTGATGCCAGGCCAGGTCATCCGCCGGATCATCCGTGGTGCAGAGAGCACGCACCTTCTGGGAGCGCAGGATGTTGCGCACACTCATTTCAGGCCTGGCCAGGGCTGCTTCGGTCTGTTCCCAGATCGCCGGTGCGGTCTTTTCATTGAGCAGGGTGTCGATGCCGAAGTAGCGTTTCAGTTCGAGGTGTGTCCAGTGGTAGAGCGGATTGCGCAGCGTCTGCGGCACGGTGGCCGCCCAGGCGAGGAATTTTTCGCGGGGCGATGCGTCGCCGGTGATCAGGCGTTCAGCGATGCCGTTGCAGCGCATGGCGCGCCATTTGTAGTGATCACCTTCCAGCCAGATTTCGTGGATGTTTTTAAACTGCCGGTCCTGCGCGATGTCCTTTGGCGGCAGATGATTGTGGTAGTCCAGAATCGGTTCGTCCTTGGCGAATGTGTGATAGAGGCGGCGCGCGGCGGCTGTGGAAAGCAGGAAATCGTCGTGGATGAAAGACATGGTTGGTGGCGAAGGAAGAAATGCTCTGGTAAAATGAACGGAATTTTAAGGATGGACAGGATTTCTTGTGTGCGATGAGAAAAGAGTCATGAACCGACGGCATGCCAGTTTTGCAGGATTGCTTTGCTTGAGCCTCTGCTCCTGCTCGACGCTGCGATTTTACAGTCAGGCTCTGGGCGGACAGGCGGAGATTCTGCGCAAAGCACGGCCGGTCTCTCAAGTGCTCGCCTCGCCGCAGACGAAGCCAAAACTGAAGCGGAAACTCACCACGGTGGCTGGTGTTCGGGTCTTTGCTGAAAGGGAACTGCACCTGCCTGCCAAAGGCCAGTATGACCGGTACTCGGACCTGGGACGGAGTCACGCTGTGTGGGTCGTCTTTGCCGCGCCCGAATTCAGCGTTGAGCCGAAAAAGTGGAGTTATCCATTGATTGGTAAACTCGCCTACCGGGGCTTTTTCAAGGAGTCACTGGCACAGCAGGAAGCCGCCCGCATCAAGGCTGAAGGCAATGATGTGTTCGTGGCGGGAGTCGCCGCTTATTCGACTCTGGGCTTTTTGCGTGATCCTCTGCTGAACACCTTCATCGGGCGTGATGACGCAGATCTGGCGGAGTTGATCTTTCATGAACTGACCCATCAGCGCCTCTACTTGCGGGGGGACACCGATTTTAACGAGGCCTTCGCCACCGCAGTGGGCCAGGAAGGCGCACGCCGCTGGCTGCGGGCACATGGCCGGCTCAAGGAGTTGGCGCAGTATGAAAAGGAACTGCGCGTGGAGCGTGAGTTTGTGAAGCTCGCTCTGCAGACGCGGGATGAGTTGAAGAAGGTTTACGCACTTACTTACAGGTCGCGGGAGGCGGGACTCCTGCAAAAGAAGGCGGTCCTCACCCGCTTCAGGCAGCGCGCCATGATTCTCGATCATCGCAATGGAGGTTCTTTGAAAATTGACCGCTGGTTCAAGAAACCGGTGAACAACGCCCGTCTGGCCACCCTCTCAACCTACTATGATTTGCTGCCTGGATTTGAAGCCTTGCTCAAGCGGCATGGTGGTGATTTGGAGCGGTTTTTTACGGAAGTCGAATTCATGCGGAAACTGAAACACGCGGAGCGCACGCAGCGCGTCCTGTCATGGATCTCCCCATGAAAGCAGGCGTCTGGATCCGTTACATCGTGGCCTTTGCCTCCGCTGCATGCGGGTGGTGGATCTCCTGCGGGATGCAGGCGGGGCAGCTTCAGGCAGCCTTGAGAGACGCCCGGTTCCGCGATCCGCAAGCGACGCTTGAGGCGGTTAGTGAAACCCTGAACGCCAACCGGAGGCTCAGAGAATCACGCCCCGCCGGGTTCGGAGTGGAGATTGAGGGTGCTGTGCAGGCGGAGTTTGATGTTTGGCAGCGGCAGTTTGAAAAAGGTGAAATGGATCGTTTCGGACGCCTGGCTTTGCAGGGCCAGACCGGGCAGAGCTTCAAACATCAATTGCATGATGACTTGTTAGACTCGGCCTGGCTTGAGAAGCAATTGCTAGAGAATGCAACTCCTGTCACGGATGGTGAAGCGCGGGCCTGGTTCAAGCAGCATGGCGAATCTTTGCGCATTCCGGCCCGCTATCGCGTGGCGCATGTGTTTCTGTCTCGTCATGATCCGAAGAAACCGGATCGCACGGCAGAGATCCGGGCGCTGCACGAAAGGCTGACCCGTGGAGAGGCGGACTTTGGCGAACTCGCGCTGAACTATTCTGAAGATGAGCGCTCGAAGCATCGCGGTGGTGATCTCGGCTGGGTCACGGCGACCCGGATGCCCGTCGATTTCATCCAGGCGGTTGAGAGACTGGAGGTCGGCCGGATCAGCGGACCGATCGAAACCAAACTCGGTTGGCATTTGCTGCGTGTGGAGGTGCACCATGTTTCGCGGTTGCCAGAGTTTGAGGAAGTTCGCGCCGAGATTATTGCCGCTCTTGATCAACAGCGGCGGACCACCATTCTCGCGAAGATGGCTGGTGGCTGATTGGGTTGCATGGATCATGGCTCTTGCTGGCAAGATTCCTGCGCATGCGGGCGTAGGTTAGCGATGCTCACTCTCTCCGGCAATTCCCATGGCAAATTCTGCGACGGCTATTCGCGGCGTGATTTCCTGCGCATTGGCGGTCTGGCGATGGGTGGTGTTTCACTTCCTGACCTTTTGAAAGCGGAGGCCGAGGCAAAAACAGGACGCAGCTTCAAATCGATCATCATGATCTACCTGTGTGGTGCTCCGCCGCATCAGGACATGTGGGACTTGAAGATGGATGCACCGCTGGAGATCCGCGGTCCCTACAAACCGATTTCGACCAATGTGCCTGGCATTCAGATTTCCGAGCATGCACCGCGACTGGCCAGGATGATGGACAAGCTGGTGCCGATTCGCAGCATGTATGGATCACCCAATGGAGCGCATGATTCCTTCATTTGTTACACGGGGCGTCCGCCTCCGCCCAATGGTGGCGGTGCGCCAACGGGTCGCGCCTCAGACCCTCCATCACTCGGCGCGGTTGTCTCCCGGCTCAAAGGGCATGGAGATCCCGCCGTGCCCGCGTTTATCGGACTGGCTCCAAAGGCCGGTCACCCACCCTACGGATCGCCCGGCCACCCCGGCTATCTTGGCACATCGCATTCGGCTTTCCGTCCGAACGGTGCGGGAGTTGAGGATCTGAAGCTGAACAACATCTCCATGAGCCGCATGGATGACCGTCGGGCGCTCCTGACCGGCTTTGATCGGTTCCGCCGCGATCTGGATCACTCGGGTTTGGTTGAGGGGATGGATTCCTTCAATCAGCAGGCCTTCAATGTGCTCACCTCCAGCAAGCTGCTGGACGCTCTCGACATCAGCAAAGAGCCAGCCAAAGCCCGCGAGCGCTACGGCAAGGGTGATCCCAAGAATTATGGTGACGGTGCGCCGATGAATCTGGAGCATTTCCTCACCGCACGCCGTTTGGTTGAAGCTGGAGCGCGAGTGGTGACGCTGAACTTTGGCCGCTGGGATTTCCATGACAGCAACTACCCGCAATTGCTGCGTCACCTGCCGCTCTTTGATCAGGGCATGAGCGCTCTCGTTCAGGATCTTCATGATCGCGGCTTGGACAAAGACGTGGCCGTGGTTGCCTGGGGTGAGTTTGGCCGCACGCCGACCGTGAATGCACAGGGCGGGCGTGATCACTGGCCGCGCGTCGGTGGGGCACTGCTCGCTGGCGGTGGGTTCAAAACAGGGCAGGTGATCGGTGCCACCGACCGCCTCGGTGGTGAACCCGTCGAGCGCGGCGTGCACTTCGGCGAGGTGTTTGCCTCGCTCTACCAGTTCATGGGCATCGACCCTCACAAGGCCACGTTGAACGACCTGTCCGGACGTCCTCAATATCTCGTGGATGGCTGGGAGGCCATGCCCGAACTCGTTTGAAACAGGTGAGTATGGCCAGATGATGATTTCAATGAATTCATCGACAAGAAAGAGATTGAATTGTACGTTATGCCCCTCATTCCGGTGTTTTTTGCCGGAAAGTCATCAACTCAACAAACCAGCACACCTATGAAAACACTCCTCTCCATCGCCCTCCTCTCCTTTGCTTCCGCCGCCATGGCTGCGGACAAGTGTCCAATCAGCGGCAAAGACGCTGACGCCAGCATCACCGCCAAGGGCAAAGACGGCAAAACCGTCGCCTTCTGCTGTGAGAAGTGCAAAGCCAAGTTCGAGAAGAAGAACAAGTAATCTTTAGATCGTCGGTGATCCACTCAGGACGGAGCCAAGCAATTGGCTCCGTTTTTATTTGGTGTACCGGTCCGGGCAAAGCTGAACGCGCGCCTGTGACAGCCTTGAGGTCAAGCTTGCAGTTCGATGTCCGTGGTTTATTTGGGTGGCACAGACATGGTTTTTTTTACTTCCTTTAGTAGAGCAACCTATCAAGATGCGCCAGTAGTCTGCACAGACTGTTCGAAAAATGATGGGTGAACAAGGTGATGGCAAACGTCCTTCGCTTGGAGCGAATAAAAACCCCGTGATCCCGGAGGGGAGAACCGTGAGAAGCTCTAAAACTGCCGCTAAATCGCCTGACGGTAGACCAGGTCAATCGCGGAGGCGGAGTCCTGCTGAAAAGGAACCAGAAGACAGTGCGGAAGAGTTTGCGTCTTTCATCGAGCATATCAGCGGCGTTTTGTTCAGCATTGGCATTGAGCCTCGCGGGAGGTTTCGCTTTCGCTCGGTGAACCGGGCCTTTCTGGAAGTAACCGGTCTCAAGAGGGATCAGATCGTTGGCAAACTCGTTCAGGATGTCATTCCTGAACCTTCCTGCACGCTGGTGCTGAAAAATTACCGTGAAGCAATCAAAACGGGGAAAACGGTGCGCTGGGAAGAGACCTCCGTTTATCCGACGGGCGCACGACATGGCGAGGTGGCTGTCACGCCCGCCTTTGATAAGAAGGGAAAGGCAATTCGTCTTTTTGGCATCGTGCACGACATCACCGCCCGCAGGAATGCGGAGGATGCTTTGCAGCATGCCGAGAGCCTTTTGAGAGGAGCTTTGGATAATGCTCCATTTGAGTTTTGGGTTCGCAATCGTGAGGGCGTCTGCATTCTGCAGAATCAGGCAGTTGTCGAGCATTGGGGGGATTTGCAGGGCAAGAAACCCGAAGAAACAGACGTCTCTCCGCACGATCTGGAAATCTGGCTCAACAACAACCGCCGCGCCATTGCTGGCGAGACCGTGGTTGGTGAGGTCGAGTATCATGATGGCGGTCAATCTTCATGGATGCAAAACACTGTCGCTCCCTACCGGATCGGTGGCGAGATTGAAGGCATTCTCGGGTTCAATCTCGACATCACCGCGCGCAAACTGGCCGAGCAGGCACTGCGCGAGAGCGAGGCCCGTTATGGCAGAGCGGTGAGAGCGACCAAGGACGGCCTGTGGGAGTGGGATATCGCCACGGGCAATACATACCTCTCACCACGCTGGAAGGAGTTGCTGGGTTTTGCGGACGATGAACTTCCTAATGATCGGAAAATCGCGTTTTACGACCGGTTGCACCCCGATGACCTGGCCGTCGTTGAGGCTGCAAGCCGGGAGAATCTAACTCGATTTGTTCCCTATGCCGTCGAGGTCCGGCTGCGCGCAAAAAACGGCGAATATCGCTGGTTCCATATTCGTGGACAGGCCGAAGGGGATGATCAGGGACGGCCACTCCGCATCGCGGGAGCGATGTCTGACATTACGGAACGAAAGAGGACGACTGACGCACTGCGTGAGAGTGAGCAGCGGCTGCGGGCCATCTTTGAGCAGGCAGCGGTGGGAGTGGGTTCCGTTGATTTCACCACCGGACATTTTATCGACATCAATCAAAAATACTGCGCCATCCTGGGACGGTCGAAGGAGCAGTTGCTGGCAACCGGTTTTGCTGGCATCACACATCCTGAAGACCTGCCAGCCAGCCTTGAGAGCTATGAGAAACTCAGGACCGGAAAGATCACCGAGTTCAATTTGGAGAAACGATATATCCACCCGGACGGGACGGTTG